>CBHYLO010000381.1:0-5059 GCA_966128675.1 uncultured bacterium
CCGCGCGGGAGCGCGCGGGCGGCGGTCTCCAGCTCGGGCGCCAGCACCGCGGCCTCGCGCGCGAACAGCAGCAGCACGTCGGCCGAGGCGGCGCCGTCGCCGCGCGCGGCGGTCAGCGCGACGTCGTCGGGGAGCGGCGCGAGCGTGTCGGCGAAGCCGGGCGGCGCGTCGACCAGCGCGACGCGGTGGCCCGCCCTGATGCCGAGCTTCTGCCCGAGCGGCTTGCCGGAGTAGCCGGCCATGGTCGGAGGGGCTGGGGACGCGCGCGCCGATCGGCGCGAGATCGGCGCGACGTTAGCGCGGCCGCGCGGGCGGGGCTAGATGCCGCGCAGCAGCAGGCCCTGGAGCAGCGTGAGGCCGAAGTACGCCACCAGCGGCGTGAGGTCGACCATGCCGAGCGTCGGGATCACCTGCCGCAGCGGGCGCAGCATCCACTCGGTGAGCACGAACGCCCAGCGGATCCAGCGCGAGTACGGCGACAGCTGGAACCAGCTGGAGATCACGCGGACGAACAGCGCGGCCTTGAGGATGCCGAACGTCCACGCGACGACCAGCGCGAGCAGCCCGCGCGGGCCGGACTGCAGCGCGTACAGGGCGCCGAGCAGCTCGTTGCGGACGAAGCCGAGCAGCGACAGCAGCACGATGCCGCCGACGACGACGGCGGCGAGCGTCCACCACGGCGCGTGCGCGGGCTGGCCGCCGGCGCGCAGGATGCGCCGCTCCATCGGCTGGAACATCGGGTCGATGCGCGAGCGCGTGAGGCGCGCGACGCCGCTGAACGGCGAGAGGCGCCGCGTGCGCGCGGCCCAGCTCAGGCCCGCCGCGGCGGCGACGAGCACCGCGCCCGCGAGCAGCACGACGCGCAGCGCACCGAGCGCCACGCCGGTGGCGTAAAGGATGGTCTCCACGTGGGGAAAGCTCTCCCGGGTGCGGGCTGCGCGGAAGGCCGCGCGACGTCAGAGCCCCGTCGGCTCCCCCACGAACGACCAGGGCACACCGAACGTGCTCTCGATCTCCTCGCCGAGGGCCTGCACGCCGAGCGTCTCGGTCGCGTAGTGGCCCGCGTAGATCACGACGATCCCGCGTTCCACCGCCTCGACCGCCGTGTGGTGCGGGCCCTCGCCCACGATCAGCGTGTCGAGCCCGCGCTCCGTGGCCTCGCGCAGCGAGTCGATCGACGCGCCGCCGCCGGTGCACATCCCCCAGCGGCGCGTGCGGCGCTCGGGCGCGATGGGCGTGTGCACGGTCGTGTGGCCGTAGCGCGCGGCGAACGCGGTGGCGCGCGCCGCCAGCTCCGCGGTGTCGAGGTCACTCTCGCCGCTCAGCCCCACGTCGATGGTCTTGTAGCGCATGAACCCACCAGTCGGCGCGAGGCCGAGCAGTGCGGCCAGGCGGGCGTTGTTGCCGAGCGTCGGGTGCACGTCGAGCGGGATGTGCGAGCCGTAGACCGCGAGGCCGTGCGCCAGCAGCAGTCGCATGCGCTCGTACGCGGCGCCGACGAACGGCTGCGCGCCGTTCCAGAACATCCCGTGGTGCACCACCAGCAGCGACGCGCCGGCGGCGATCGCGCCCTCGATGGCGGGACGCGAGAAGTCCACCGCCGCGGCGACGCGCGACACGGTGCCGGCGTTCGCGACCTGCAGGCCGTTCAGCGCGCCCGAGTAGTCGGGGATCTCGGGCGTGCGCAGCGTCGCGTCCAGGTGCGCGACGATCGCGTCGAGCGAGGCGGCCGTCATGGCGCGGGCTTGGTGACGTCGGCCCAGTTGGGCGCGTCGCCGAGCGGCTTGAGCGTGCCCGCCTCGATCGCGAGGCGCGCGCTGTCGACGGCGGCGCGCGTCGCGGCGGGGATGCGCGACTCGAGCTGCGGGTTGTACACGAGCTGCACGACGCCCGACTTCATTCCGAGATCCACGACGCGCGGCTTGAAGCCGCCGGCCTTCACCTCGCGCGCGACCGTGAGGAACGCGCGCGGCAGGTCGATGACGACGGAGCCGAGGACGACGTCGGGCGCGACGCCGTTCTGGTTGGAGTTGGCGCCGAACGCGTACACGCCACGCTCCTTCGCCGCCTGGAAGATGCCGAGGCCCGCGGCGTCGGCGTTCTGGAAGACCGCGTCGGCGCCCTGGCCGATCTGCGCGAGCGCCTGCTCCTTGCCGGCGCTGACGTCGTCCCAGTTGCCGATGTACGAGGTCAGGACGCGCACCTTCGGGTTCACCGCCTTCGCGCCGGCGGCGAACGCCGCGAAGCTCGCCTTCACGGGCGGCAGCTCGGTGCCACCGATGCAGCCGACGACGTTGGTCTTCGTCATCGCGCCCGCGACCATGCCGGCGAGGTAGCTCGCCTCCTCGAAGGCGAAGGTCATCCCCGCGACGTTCGCCGCGGTCGAGTTGCCCGACGTGGTCACGTAGATCGTCTTCGGATAGCTCGGCGCCACGCGGAGGGCGGCGTCCTGGAACTCGAAGCCGTGGCCGAAGACGAGCGTGTACCCCTGCGCCCCATACTGCCGGAAGTTCTCCTCGAACTCGGCCGGCGTCTTGGTCTGGATGTGGCTGGTCTGGGCGCCGAGCGAGTCCTTGATCGCCTTGAGGCCGTTGAAGGCGCCGGCGTTCCACGACTGGTCGGAGATCGGGCCGGGCGTCAGGAGCGCGACGCGGAAGGGCCCGTCGCCGCCGGCCGCGGAGTCGGCCGTCGGCTTCGCGTCGCCCCCGCAGCCGGTAATGGCGAGCGCAGCCACGCCGACACGGACGAGGCGGCCGATGTGGAGAACTGTGGAGAACCGCCGGTCACGCATCGTGCATGGATCGCAAGGCGTTGTGTAGCAAGGACTTGCCGACCTGTGGAGAAGTCGTCCGCAGTGCCGTGGGCGCGTGGAGAACGCGCGATCAGTCCGGTCGGGTTCCGAAGAGCTCGATCACGCGGTCGAAGTCGTCGGCGGAGTAGAAGGCGATCCGGATCTCGCCCTTGGCGGCGTCGCTGAGGGTGATGCTCACGTCGGTCCCGAAGTGCCGGCGGAGGTGGTCCTCGATCCGGCGCACCTCGGCCGGGCGGGCGTCGCGGGTGCCGGCGGCGTCGACCGGCCGGGCGGGGCGGCCGGCGCTCTCGCGGACGCGGCGCTCGACCTCGCGGACGCTGAGGCCCTTGGCGGCAATCTCCTTCGCCAGGTCGATGATGGCGTGCTCGCGCCCGAGGGCGAGCAGGGGTCGGGCGTGGCCGCTGGTGAGCGAGCCGTCGGACACCATGCGCCGGACCGAGGCGGGCAACCCCAGGAGCCGCATGCAGTTGGCGATCGTCGTGCGGTCCTTCCCGACGACCTCGGCCATCTGCTGCTGGGTGAGGTTGAACTCCTCGGAGAGGCGCTGGTAGCCCTCGGCCTCTTCAATGGGATTGAGGTCGGCGCGCTGGAGGTTCTCGACCATCGCCAGCGTCAGCAGCGTCTGGTCGTCGATCTCCTTGACGATCGCCGGGATCTCGGGCCAGCCCAGGCGCGTGGCCGCGCGGAAGCGCCGCTCGCCGGCGATGAGCTCGTAGCCGCGTCCGTCGCGCGCACGGCGGACCGTGACGGGCTGGAGCAGGCCGGTCGCCCGCAGGCTCGCCTCGAGGTCCGCCAGGTCCTCCGCGCGGAACTCCTTGCGGGGTTGGTACGGGTTGGGGCGGATCTGCGCGAGCGGGAGGCTCTTGAGGGCGGATCGGTCTTCGGGGGTCGGCTGCTCGACCGCCTGGCGCGTGGCGAGGAGCGCCTCGAGGCCGCGGCCGAGGCGTCGCGGCTGCTTGTCGGGGGCGCTCATGCGGCGGGCGGGGTGGCGGCCGCGAGGGCGCCGGCGGTGGTGCGGGCGATCAGCTCCTGGGCGACCTGCAGGTAGGCCTGCGCGCCGATGGACGCCACGTCGTAAAGGATGATCGGCTTGCCGAAGCTCGGGGCCTCCGCCAAACGGACGTTTCTCGGAATGACGTTCTGGAAGACCTTGGCGCCGAAGTACTCGCGGGCGTCGGTGGCGACCTGGCGCGAGAGGTTGAGGCGGTTGTCGAACATCGTGAGCAGGACGCCGTCGATCGCGAGGCGCGGGTTCACGCCCTGCTGGACCAGGTGCACCGTGTTGAGCAGCTGCGAGAGCCCTTCGAGCGCGTAGTACTCGCACTGGACAGGGATGAGCAGCGCGTCGGCGGCGGCCAGCATGTTGAGCGTGATCAGCCCGAGCGAGGGCGGGCAGTCGATGAGGACGTAGTCGTAGCGCTCGAGCACGGGCGCGAGGGCCGACCGCATCAGCTCGCTGCGATTGGGCCGATCGACGAGCTCGACCTCGGCGCCCGCGAGGTCGGGGGTCGCGGGCAGGACGTCGAGGTGGCCGAACTGGACGCCGCGGTGCAGCGCCTCGTCGATGGTGGCCTCGCCTAGGAGGACGTCGTAGAGCGTGGCGCCGAGCGCGTCGCGGGCGATGCCGATGCCGCTGGTGGCGTTCCCCTGGGGGTCGCCGTCGATGAGCAGCGTGCGCTGTTCGGCCACCGCGAGCGAGGCGGCGAGGTTGACGGCGGAGGTCGTCTTACCGACCCCGCCTTTCTGGTTCGCGATGGCGATGACGCGCATTAGCACCCGAAATCGTTCAGAACTGCGTCCCCGGCGACGGCGATCGGGACGTCTGCAAAGTAGCGCGTCCGCCAGCCCACGTACTGCTCGCGACGGTACGAGGGCGGCAGGTACACGTCAAACAGGGGGAGGGCTCGCCGCAGCTCGAAGCTGGTGAGCCGGTATACGAAGTAGTGGCGCCGGTCGTGGAGGTAGGGCCCGAAGGTCAGGCCGCCGAGTGCTTCGCGCAGGGCCTGGAGCGGGATGGGATCGCGGGCGTGCAGCTTGACGCTCAGCACGGCAGAGGCGCCGCTGGCGGTGAAGCTGCCCTCGCCGACGATGAGGCCCATGATGTAGCCGAGCTGGAACGCGCGCACGGCGTGCCCCCAATAGACGAGTGTGGCACGTGGGACACTTACGGCCGCGTCCGCCGGGGTGCACGGGCGCCTGCTCGACGAGCACATCGCCTACGTCGTGGCCGACGAGGCGTTCCGCACG
>CBHYLO010000382.1:0-5058 GCA_966128675.1 uncultured bacterium
CGCTGCGCCTGCAGCAGCGCCTGCACCGCCAGCCCGGGATCCGCGGCGTGCGGGGCGAAGGCCGCCGGCAGCGCGGCGGCGCCCAGGGCGCGCGCCTCGTCGTCCAGGGCGGCGCGCTGCACCAGCCACTCGAGCGCGGGCGCGAGCGGGGCCGCGGCGGCGGGGGGGCCGGGCGGCGCGAGGGATGGGGTGGTCGGCGGGGCGGTCATCAGGTCGCCAGGTCGAAGGCCTTGGGCAGCAGCCATGCCCAGTTCTTCGGGACATAGTAGCCGGCGCGGTGCAGCGTCGCCGCGAAGTCGGCCAGGTCGCCGTACGTCGTCAGCGTGCAGACGTCGGTGAACTGGCCGCGCAGCCGCGCCGGCAGGAACGCCGTCAGCGGGAAGCCGTCGCCGTAGCCGCCGCCGCCCTTCGTCGTGTCGGTCATGTCCGCCTTCGTCAGCGCGCCGAACATGGCGTTGCGGTGGCTCTCGGCGTTGTGGTGCACGCGGCGCAGCGGCGCGTGCGCGCCCGTCGCCCCCATCGCGACGTTCAGCGCGTTGATGCAGCGCAGGATGCGCGGCGTGATGTTGCCCATGTCGCGGTGCTCGTGGCGGGCGTTCGCGGCCAGCGTCGCCGTCGTGCGCTGCGTGCGCACCGTCGTCAGCCCGCGGGGCGCGCCGGCGGTGTGCAGCGACGGGTCGAGCACGTTGTCCAGCCCCACGCCCGCCTTGAACGTCTGCCCCTGCTGCAGGCCGTGCGCGCCCTGCAGCACGATGCCGGGCTTCGCGACCTTCTGGCCCAGCTGGCCGCCGTACGACGCCCACGTGGGGATCACCGCGAACAGGTCGTAGTCGCCGGTGATCGACTTCGTGCCCGCGCCCACCTCGTTCGACGCCATCACGTACAGCGGCGACAGCGACAGCGCCGCGCCGCGCTGGCCGTCCGCCAGCTGGAACGGGTTGAGCGCCGCGGCCGCCGGGTCGTCGTAGACGTGGATGAGGAAGCCGTTCCGCGTCCTGTCCTCGACGGCGCGGAACAGGTACTGCTCGCCGCCGCCGTGCGGGCCCGCCCACAGCAGCAGGTCGCCGTTGGGCAGCGTGAACGAGCGCTCGATCGCCGTCACCTTCCCCTCGCGCCGCGTGAGCTGCATGTCGAGCTCCGCGCGCGTGAGGAAGAGGTGGACCTTGCGCGCCCACCCCTCCGCCTCGCTCTTGTCGTTCGCCTTCGTGCGGTCGGCGGCGCTGGGGCTGCGGTCGATCTTCTTGCTGAACTTCGCGTCGTGCGGCACGCACCCCGCCTGCGGGCCCCAGTCGGAGCTCTTCCCCTTCACGTGGAAGTTCTTCGTCGGGTGGCCGCGCTCGATCCACCGCTTCGCCCACGGCCCCGTCGAGCGGAACACGATCACCTCGTCCAGCTGGTCGGCCACCTGCGCCGCCGCGACCATGTCGGGGCGGATCATGCCGTTCTGGTCGTTGCCGTACGAGGCGTCGAGTCCTCGGAGGATGGCCACGGGTCGGTCCTCGGGTGAGCCGTCGGTGCGCGGTGCGCCGTCAGTTGATCATCGTGATGCCGCCCTTCGCGATCAGCATCCCGTCGCCGTTCACCTGCGTCATCGGGCTCTTCACCTGCGCCATCGCCGTGCCCTCGATCTTCGTCATGATGCCCTTCACCTGCACGCCCGTCTGATCGATCTTGATCGAGTTGGCGCCGACCTTCAGCTCGATGCTCTGCATCGCCTCGATGGTCACCTTCCCGAGGTCCGCCTTGATGGCGACGTTCCCCATCTTCACGGCCATCGTGTAGTTGCCCATGTCGACGACGAGATCGTCGTTGCCCGTCTGCACCTGCGTCTTCTGATTGCCCTGCTGCACGACGATCGTCTGGTTGCCCTCGGTGACCGTCACCTTGCGGTCCTTCTGGATCGTCGTCGTCTCGGTGCCCTTCACGTCCAGCGTGCGGTTCCCCTCCTTCAGGGTCACCGTCTGGTTCCCCTTCTCGAGGGTGATCGTCTGGTTCCCCTCCTTCAGGGTCTCCGTCTGGTCGCCCTTGTGGATCGTGAGGGTCTGGTTGCCCGAGCCGAGCGGATCGCCCTCCTTCGGCTGGTTCTTGAGATCGGTCGTGCAGTGCCGCGTGATGAGCGTCGTGCGGTCGTGCCCCACGGTGCGCGTCTCGTCGTTCTCCACCATCACCTGCAGGTCCTTCTCGGCGTGCAGGTAGACGTGCTCCGAGCCCTTCTTGTCCTCGAAGCGCAGCTCGTTGAAGTTCGCCGTCCCGCCCTGCAGCGTGCTGCGTGACTTCACGCCCGACTGCGTCTTGTTGTCGGGCAGCGTGTAGGGCGGCATGTTGTCGGCGTTGTACACGCTGCCGACGATGATCGGGCGGTCCGGGTCGCCCTCGAGGAAGTCGACGACCACCTCCTGCCCGATGCGCGGCAGGTGGATCGCGCCCCAGTTGCGCCCCGCCCACGTCGTGGCGACGCGCACCCAGCCGCTGCTGCTCGCGTCGTTCTTGCCCGCGCGGTCCCAGTGGAACTGGACCTTCACGCGCCCGTACTTGTCGACGAAGATCTCCTCGCCCGCCGGGCCGACGACGACGGCCGTCTGGCACCCCGCGACGTGCGGGCGCGGCGTGGACTGCGGCGGCCGGTACGGCAGCGCCGCCGGGACGCACGCGAAGCGGTTCTTGTACAGGAAGCTGCCCGAGCCCGCGGTCACCAGGCTGCCGCTCGTGGCCTCGTGCTCCACCTCGAGCACGACGTAGGCGCCGTCGCCGTCGCCGTGGTCGGCGAGCGTGAACTTGTGGCCGCTGGCGATCTGCGGCGCCGTGCTCGCGCCGTGCGAGCGCAGCGCGAGCGCCTCCTCGGCGCCCATGCGCAGGTCCACCGTGCGCTTGTTGTCCTGGAAGATCTTCTGGATCTCCGACGCCTGCGCGCCGCCGCCCGACGCCACGCCGTCGAAGCGCTTGGCGTAGCCGCCGGGATAGTCGTAGAGCTCCAGCGCCGAGTTGTTGCCGACGGCCAGCTTGTGCGAGACGGTGCCGACCTGCACGGCGTCCATCACCTTCGACTCGGCCTCGAGGTGCTTGTTCGGCAGCTCGAACGTGTGGTCCCACAGCGTCGCCTTGCCCGCCGTGAGCGCCTGCTCCTTGTCCCACAGGTAGATGCGGTCCTCGGGCCGGATGCCGCCCTCGGACGCGAGGTACTTGATGGCGGTCTGCCCCGGCACGTCGGCGTGCGCCGTCGGCGCGTTGCCGAGCACCAGCGAGTGCTGCCCGTCCGCGTGCTTGAAGAAGTAGTAGATCCCCTCCTCCTCCATCAGCCGCGACGCGAACTCGAAGTCCGTCTCGCGGTACTGCACGCAGAAGTCGCGCTTCTCGAACGTGCCCTGCAGCTGCGGCGCCGCGTCGGTGCCGCCGAGGACCTGCTGCAGGATGTCGGGCACGCTGAGGTGCTGGAAGATCCGGCTCTGCCGGCGCCGCGTGAGCAGCCACAGCTTGGGCACCAGCGTCACGCGGTAGCCGGTCACCGACACGTCGTTCTCCACCGCCGCCGTGCCGCCCTGCGTGACGCGGTTGACGATGCCGTTCCAGTAGCGCTTCACCTGGCCCGGCATCAGCATCGACACGGTCGCCGGCTGCCCGAGCAGCCGGTCGAACGGCACCGCGGTGGTCTGCGGCGCGAGCAGGTCGACGGTGAACTCGAACAGCCGCGACACCCCCTCCGTCCCCTTGAACGCCGCGACCTCGAACGTCTCGGCGCCCAGCGGCGTGGTGATCCGCAGGATCGGATCGGGTCTGATGTTCCCAGGCATGGACGGAAGGGGCGGCGGGAAGCGGTCGGGAGTGCGTCGTGACTGCGTCGTGGAGCGGCGAGCGTCGGTGGCGGGCCGCCGGTCAGGCGGTGGCCGCCGCCGTCGCGGGCGTCGCCATCGAGTACGCGCCGCCGTGCGCCGCGGGCGTGACCTCGTAGGTCAGCTCGCCCGCGTCGTCGACGCCGACGCGGATCGCGCCGGGGCGCTCGCCGCTGGCCAGCGTCTCCAGCAGCAGCCGCGACACGGTCGGCAGCATCGTGTTGGTGAGGATGTTGTCGACGTTGCGGGCGCCGCTCTCGACCTCCGTGCAGCGCGCCGCGACCGCGCTCACCAGCGCGTCGTCGTACACCAGCGCCACCTTGTGCGTCTCGCGCAGCCGGCGCTCGATCTTCCGCAGCTTCAGGCGGACGATCTGCTTCAGGTTCTCGTCGCGCACCGGGTAGTACGGGATGAGCACCATGCGGCCCAGGAAGGCCGGCTTGAACACCTTGTCCAGCTCGGGCTTCAGCGCCTTCACCAGCCCGTCCGGCGACGGCGCCGTCTCCGGGTCGCCGGTGAGCGTCATGATCGTCTCGGTGCCGGCGTTCGTCGTCAGCAGGATGATCGTGTTCTTGAAGTCGATCTGGCGGCCCTCGCCGTCCTCCATCACGCCCTTGTCGAACACCTGGAAGAACAGCTCCAGCACGTCGGGGTGCGCCTTCTCGACCTCGTCGAGCAGCACGACCGAGTACGGGCGCCGGCGCACGGCCTCGGTGAGGACGCCGCCCTCGCCGTAGCCCACGTAGCCCGGGGGCGAGCCCTTGAGCGTGGAGACGGTGTGCGCCTCCTGGAACTCGCTCATGTTGATCGTGACGATGTTCTGCTCGCCGCCGAACAACAGGTCGCTGAGCGCGAGCGCCGTCTCCGTCTTGCCGACGCCCGACGGGCCCACGAGCATGAACACGCCCTTCGGCTTGTTCGGGTCCTCGATCTTGGCCGCCGTCGTGCGCACGCGCTTCGAGATCATCTCCAGCGCGTGGTCCTGGCCGATGATGCGCTGGCCGACGTGCTTCTCCAGCTCCAGCATCATGCTGACCTGGTCGCGCAGCATCTTGCCGACCGGCACGCCTGTCCAGCCCGAGATCACCTCGCCGACGATCGACGCGTCCACCGCCACGCGCACCAGCGGCGTCTCGCCCTGCAGCGCCTCGAGCTTCGCGTTCAGCGCCGACAGCTCGGCGCGCAGCGCCTCCGGCGTCTGCTCCGGCGCCGCGCCGTTGCCGTCGCCGTT
>CBHYLO010000383.1:0-5054 GCA_966128675.1 uncultured bacterium
GGGGGGTGGCGGCCCGGGGGGGCCGCCGCCGCCGCCGCGCGGCGCGTCGGCCGCGCGGCGACGCACGCGCGGGGGGCGGCAATCCGGATGCCGCGGGGCGCGCCCGCGGTCGGCGTCCCTGGCGCGACGGCGTGCGTCGTGCTCTCGTGGCTGGTGTCCTTCCGTTCCCGGCGTCGCGCGCGGCACTTCCCGTCCCGCGTGCCCGGGGGCGCGTCCCCGGAGGAGCCATGCGCCATCGTCCGACCGTCGCCGCGGCCGCCGTCGCCCTCGCCCTCGTCGCGTGCGGCGGGCGTCGCACCGCGCCGACCCCCGAGGTGCCGGCCTTCGTGGTGTTCGAGAACCAGACGCTGTTCGAGGCCACCGTCTTCGCCACGGCGCGCGGCGGCGTGCCGCGGCGGGTCGGCATCGTGGCGCCCAACCGGACCCAGACGCTCGCGCTCCGGGGCGACGTGCTGGCGGCCGGCGGCGCGGGCGGCGTCACCATCTCCGCGCGCCTGCTCGCCGACCGCCGCATGCCGACCACGGGGCCGATCACCGTGCGGCCCGGCGACCGCTTCCGCGTCACGCTCCCGACCGCGGCCAACATCCTGTCGGTGGTGCCCGACGCGCCGCAGGCCGAGCCGTAGCGCGGGCCCGGCGGGTGGCCGGCCTCGTGCATCCACGCGCGCCATGCCCTCGCCTTCCTCGCGCCGCCCGCTCGCGCTGCTCGTCCTCGCCGTGCTCCACACCCCGCTGGCCGCGCAGGCGCGCGACACCACGGTCCGCGACACGTCCGCGCGGCGTCTCCCCGTCGTGCAGGTGCTCGGCTCGGTGCTGCCGGCGGTGGCGCCGGGCGTCGCGTCGAACGTCCCCGGGCGCACGGCCGTCCTCGACCGCGCGGGGCTGCGCGCCGGCCGCCCGCGGCACCTGGCCGAGGCGCTCGCGAGCGAGCCGGGCGTCTCGCTGTACGACGACCTGGGGAGCGCGTACAAGCCGACGCTCGTCACGCGCGGCTTCACCGCCAGCCCCGTCGTCGGCCTGCCGCAGGGCGTCTCGGTGTTCGTCGACGGCGTGCCGGTGAACGAGCCCGACGCGGGGCAGGTGAACTTCGACCTGCTGCCGCTCGCGCACGTGGCGCGCGTCGAGGTGCTGAGCGGCACCGCCTCGCTCCTCGGCCCCAACTCCCTGGGCGGCGCCGTGAACCTCGTGACGCGGCGCGGCGAGGGGCGGCCCGCCGGCGACGTCGCGCTCTCCGCCGGCTCCTTCGGCCGGACGGCGCTCGAGGCCTCGGGCGGCGGCACCGCGGCGACCGGCGCGTTCCGCGGCTGGAGCGCGTACGCCGGCGGCGGCCACGAGCGCGAGGGCGGCTGGCGCCAGCTCACCGCGGCGCGCATCACCAACGGCTTCGTGAACGTCGGCCGCTTCACCGCGCGCGCGGGGCTCGGGCTGCAGGCGTTCGCGGCCCGCTCGCGCGCCGAGACCGCGGGCTCGCTGCCGCAGAGCGTGTACGCCGTGCGCGCGGACTCCAACCTCTCCGCCGGCGACTTCGAGGACCTCGACCAGCGCCACGTCGCGGTCACCGGCTACGCGGCCGTCGCGGGCGGGCGCGGCGCGTTCAACCTCTACGCGCGGCGCCACGTCGCCGAGCGCTTCAACGTCAACCAGGTCGACGATCCCGACGTGCGCGGCTTCTCGCGCAACGAGACGCTCGGCGCGACGGCGGACTGGCGCGCGGCGCGTCCGTTCGGCGCGGGGACGCTGGGGCTCCGGCTCGGCGGCGGCGGCCAGGCCAGCCGCAGCGCGATCCGATTGCTGGCCGAGCGCATCGATCCGGGGCTCACGACCGACGTGGTGAGCCCGATCCGGAAGCTGGACGCGTTCGCGCTCGCGGACTACGAGATCGGCCGCGTCACGCTGTCGGGCGGCGCGCGCTACGACGTGGCGCGCGTGCCGTTCCAGAACCGCCTGCGGCCCGAGCGCGACACGACCAGCACCTTCCGCCGCCTCAGCCCGCGCGGCGGCGTGCGCGTCGCGGTGGCGCCGGGCCTCTCGCTGTACGCATCGGCGAGCCAGAGCTTCCGCGCGCCGGCGGTGATCGAGCTGGCGTGCGCCGATCCGGAGGAGCCGTGCCCGCTGCCGTTCGCGCTGGGCGACGACCCGCCGCTCGCGTCCGTGGTCGCGACGACGTACGAGGCCGGCGGCCGCTGGGCGCGCGGGTGGCTGCTGCTCGACGCGTCCGCGTTCGGCACGACCGTGCGCGACGACATCTTCCTCTTCCCGTACCGGGAGGAGGGCGAGCCCGAGGGCTCGACCATCGACGGCTACTTCGCGAACCTCGCGCGCACGCGGCGCGCGGGGATGGAGCTGGGCTCGCGCGTGCTGCTGCCGCGCGGGCACGCGCTGCACGCGACGTACGCGTACACGCGCGCGACGTTCGACAGCGAGGCCGAGATCTTCAGCGTGCGCGAGGCGGCGGGCGAGGAGAACGTGGTGGCGCCCGGGAAGCGCCTGCCGCTGGTCCCCGCGCACACGGCCACGGTGGGCGGCGTGGCGCGCCTGCCGGCGGGCGTGGAGGCGGGCGCGGTCGCGCGCTACACCGGCGCGCGCTGGCTGCGCGGCGACGAGGCCAACGCGACCGCGCCGCTGCGCGGCTACTGGGTGACCGACGTGCGCGTCAGCTACGCGCTCCGCGCGTGGACGGTGGAGGGCGTGGTGGACAACGCGCTGGACCGCCGCTTCGCGACGTTCGGCACCTTCAACCTGAACCAGGGCGCGGGCCGACGGCTGGAGCGCTTCCTCACGCCCGGCCGGCCGCGCAGCGCGCAGCTGGTGCTGCGGCGCAGCTTCGGCGCGCGCGAGTGACGCGCGGCCGCTAGCGCGTCAGCGTCTGCTGCAGCCGCGCGCGCTCCGCCACCAGCTCCTCCACGATCGCGCGCGCCGGCTGCTCCGCCCGCGCCAGCCGCAGCCCCTGGCCCGCGAGCATCCCCGCCAGCGCGGCGTCGTCGCGCGCGCGCGCCGCCTCGTACAGGTCGGCGCTCGCGAGCCCCTGGTGCGGATACGGCAGCGGCGCCACGCCCTCGTCGCGCGCCGCCGCGGCGATCGCGTCCACGAGCGCGTTGCGCAGCGCGCGCGCGGGCCGGCCGCTGACGGCGCGCGTCACCTCGGTGTCGGTCTCGCGCGCGGCGAGCAGCGCGCGGCGGTAGGCGGGATACGCGCCGCTCTCGTGCGCGAGCAGGAAGCGCGTCCCCATCTGCACGCCGCCGGCGCCGAGGGCGAGCGCGGCGACCAGCCCGCGCGCGTCCATGATGCCGCCGGACGCCAGCACCGGGACGCGCACCGCATCGACGATCGCGGGCACGAGCGCCATCGTGCCGACGAGCGGCACCTCGCCCGCCGGTCCGACCGCGAAGGTGCCGCGGTGCCCGCCCGCCTCCGCGCCCTGCGCGACGACGGCGTCGACGCCGCGCGCCGCCAGCTGCTCCGCCTCGGCCACCGTCGTCGCGGCGCCGACGGCCACCGCGCCCGCCGCCTGCACGCGCGCGACGCGGTCGCCGGGATCGCCCATCGCGAAGCTGACGATCGGCACGCCGGCGGCCAGCACGAGGCCCAGCTGCTCGTCGATCACCGACGCGGGCGGCGCCGCGGGGCGCGCGGTGCGCGGCGGCAGCCCGTGCGCCGCGCGCAGGCGGTCGAGCACCGCGTCCATCGCCCGCGTGTCGGCCGGCGGCGGCGCGGGCGCGGCGAGCAGGAAGTTCACCGCGAACGGCCGCGGGGTGAGCGCGCGCACGCGCGCGAGCGCGTCCGCCAGCTGCGGCGTGGTGAGCCGCGCCGCCGCCAGCGCGCCGAGGGCGCCCGCGTTCGAGACGGCGGCCACCAGCTCGGGCGTGGTCCACCCGCCGGCCATCGGCGCCTGCACGATGGGATGCCGGATGCCGAACAGGCGCAGCAGCGCGGACTCGGCCGACGGCGCGGGAGTCATGCGCGCCTCACGCGGCGTGGTCGTCGTCGGGCGGCAGCACGTCGCGCTGGTCCCAGCGCGCGTCGTGCGCCTCCAGGCGGCGGCGCTCGCGCACGGCGGCGCGCGCGTCGGCGTCGGCGGACTGGCCCGCGGGGCGCGCGGCGCCCGTCGCGTCGCGCATGATGCGGAAGGTGTGCTCGATCCCCTCCATCGCCACCACCAGCCGCACGGGGAGCGCGGCGAGGTGCGGATCGCTGCGCAGCAGCCGGCGGAACGCCTCGCCCGCGCGGTGCGCGTCCTTCCCGTCGCGCAGCGGCGCGCCGTCCTCGCCGTGCAGCGTGCCGGCCGCGAACTCCAGGTCGTCGCCGGCCTCGTTCAGCGCCAGCTCGAACTGCGCGAACTCCACGGTCGGATGCGCGTCGAAGAACGCGCGCAGGGTCTCGCCGGCGTCGGCGGGCATGACCGTGGGCGCGGAGCCTTCGGGGCCCGCGCCCGCGATGCCGGCGAAGGTGAGCGCGACGGGAAGCTGGGAGGGAGCGTCGGCCATGCGCGCAATCTAGGACGCGCTTCGCGCGCGCGCCCGAGGCCTCTGGCCTTTTGGAGGGATGCGGATGCTCCGGAGCTGGCGGATGCTCCGGATCGTCCCGTGTGGCGGCGACGCTCAGTGCACTGAGAGGAGCGATCCGAATGATCCGTCGCATCCGGAGCATCCGTATCCTCACCAATGGGCCGACAGGTCCTGCGCGCCGGACTTCGAAGAACGAACGGCTTCGACAGGATGACCGGGAGGCTCCGCAGTGCGCTACCTCCCATGCGCTGGTGCGGAGCCTCTTCGTCATCCTGTCATCCGGTCTGCAGTTGCAGCTCGGGACCGGCGGGCCGGCGTATGCCCGTCACTCGGCGCGGATGTCGAGGCCAAGCGCGGCGGCGATTGCCAGCGCCTGATCGTACGTCACGATCGCGCCGCGCAGCGCGACGTGCTCGGGCTCCACCGCCGACAGGTCGCTGCCGCGCAGGTCGCAGCGCGCGAGCTGCGCCCCGCGCAGCGTCGCGCCCGACAGGTCCGCGTCGCGCAGCGTGGCGCCCTGCAGGCGCGCGCCGCTCAGGTCCGCCTCGC
>CBHYLO010000384.1:0-5035 GCA_966128675.1 uncultured bacterium
GAGATCGAGCGCGCGCAGCTCGAACGGGTCGTTGCGCGCGATCGCGAGCTCCGGCGCGACGACCAGCCGCACGCGCCCCACCTGCAGCGCCGCGCCCGTGCGGACCAGCGCCGACGCGCCGCGCCCCGCCCACGCGGCGCCGTCGTTCAGGCCGTAGGGCAGGGCCGAGTTGTAGGCGAGGCGGACGACCGGCGCGACGGCGCGCAGGCCGTCCGGCGTCGAGTCGGGGTTCGAGGTGCTGGAGCGGAGGAGGTAGCCGTCGGTGCGCGCGCCGCCCGCGAGCTGCGCGTCGCGGGCGCGGTCGTCGCCGGCGCCGACGAGCGGGCGCAGCGTCGCCCATGCGGGCAGCGGACGCGCGGGAGCTTGCCCGTGGGCCAGGGGGGCGACGCTCGCGAGCAGCGCGGCCGCCGCGAGCGCGCGCGCCCCCGCGCTAGATTCACGCCGTCCCCGCGGCCGCCCGGCCGTCCGCTCGTGCGCTCGCTTCCCGGTTGCCTCGTCGTGCATCGTCCTCGCGTCGCGGTTGCGTCGTCCGTCGTGCTGTCTGCCGCCGTGCTCGCGCTCCCGCGCGCGCTCGCCGCGCAGCGGCCCGCGCTGCGTCCCTCGTGGCACGAGGCCGTCGTGGGCAGCGAGCTCGAAGCGTACCTGCGCGCGCTGCAGCTGGACACGGGCGCGGCGCCCGTCGCGCTGACGGTGCGTCCGCTGGCACCGACGGAGCTGCAGCGCCTGGCCCGCAGCGCGGCGCCGCATCCCTGGCGCTCGCGGCTCGGGCGCGCCGACTCCCTGCCGGCGCGCGGAATCTACTGGCTCCGCCCGACCGCGCGCATGGTGTACGGCAGCGCGTTCCCCATCGAGTCGCCGGAGGATGGTCCCGTGTGGGCGGGCCGCGGCGCGACGGTGGCGGTGCAGGGGGGCGTCGGCTTACTCGCGGGGCCGCTGCACGTGCGGCTCGCGCCTGTCGCCTTCCGCGCGCAGAACGACGCGTTCCCGCTGTTCGACGAGCGCCGCGCGGGCGACGCCCGCTTCCGCGACCCGCTGGAGCCCGCCTTCATCGACAACCCGCAGCGCTTCGGCGCGGGCGCGTACCAGCGCGTGGACCTCGGCACGTCGGAGGTGCGCCTGACCGCGCTCGGCATGACGGCCGGCGTCAGCACCGCGCCCGTCGCGTGGGGGCCGATGACGGCGCACGCGCTGCTGCTCGGCGGCCGTGGCCCCGGGTTCCCGCACGCCTTCGTCGGGACGGCGCGGCCGCTGCCGATCGGGATCGGGCGCATCCACGCGGCCCTCATCGCGGGACGCCTGGACGAGAGCCCGGTCTCGCCGGCCGGCGACTCGTCGGCGTACCGCGGCGCGCACGCGATGGTGGTGAGCTTCTCGCCGCGCGGGCTGGAGGAGCTGGAGCTGGGCGCCGCGCGCTTCTTCCACCGGCTCTGGCGCGGGCGCGACGGCGCGCGCGAGGACTTCCTGCTGCCGGTGCGCGGCTTCCTGTTCAAGGCGGGCAACCTCGAGATCGACGATCCGGAGAACCCGAAGTTCGACGTGCAGAACGAGCTGGCGAGCGTCTACGGCCGGTGGCGCCTCCCGCGCAGCGGCGTCGAGATCTACGGCGAGTACCTGCGCAACGACGCCGCGCTCGACGTGCGCGACCTGATCGTGGAGCCCGATCACGCGTCGGGGTACGGGCTCGGGCTGCGCAAGGCGCTCGCGCGCGACTCGGCGCGGCGCACGCTCGTCTGGGCGGAGGTCGTCAACGCGCGGCTGTCGCACCTCGACCGCGTGCGGCCGCAGGCGCGGCTCTACCAGCACAGCCAGCTCGTGCAGGGCCACACGCAGCGCGGTCGCCCGCTCGGCTCCACCGCGGCGATGAACGGCGCGGGCGCGAGCCTCGGCGTCGACCACTACACGCCGCGCGGGCGCGTGAGCGCGGACCTGAGCCGCGTGCTGCGGCTGTCGTCGCTGCGCGAGGGCGCCGCGTCGCCCGACTCGGTGGACGTGCAGTACGCGCTCACGTCCACCGCCACGCTGTTCCGCGGGCCCGTCGACCTGCTGGGCGGCGCGACGCTCGTCTACGAGCTCAATCGGAACTACCGGCGCGACGCGGTCGGGCTGCGGCTGCAGGCGGGCGCCCGCGTCGGCTGGTAGCCGCCCGCCGTCAGTTGCGCCGGATGGCGACGTACGCGAACACCAGCGCGCTGATCACGCCCACGATCTGCGAGATCGCCGTCAGCGTCTGCCCGACGTTCTCGGCGATCGGCTCCACCGGGCGCGCGGGCACGTAGACGCGGGCGCCCGGGAGCGGGTCCGGCACGTCGTCCGGGAAGAAGCGGCGGCGCCGCACGCCGCCGACCTTGCCGTTCGGCTGCGTCACGTACGCGCGCGCGACGTCGGCGCGCGCGCCGCGGCCGCCCGCGGCCGGGATGTAGTAGTCCAGGTTCGCGCCCGGCACGTACGGCACCGAGGTCGGCGCGTTGACCTCGCCCTCCACGATCACCAGCGGCACGCGCGCCGCGACCACGATCGAGTCGCCGTCGACGAGCGGCAGGTTCTCGCGGTTGCGCGCGTCGCGCAGCACGCCGCGCAGGTCGACGCCCACGCGCCCCTGCCGCTCGCGGTTGCGGAAGAACTCCACGCCGTTCGGGTCGGCCTCGGGGGTCGTGCCGCCCGCGCGCGCGATCACCTCGCTCAGGCGCTCCGTCTTGGAGCGCAGCGTGTAGCGGCCGGGATAGCGGACCTCGCCGCCCAGCCAGACGCTGCTCTGGAGCGCGAAGTCGGGCTGGCGGAGGATCAGCACCTGGTCGTAGGGCTCCAGCGTCACCTCGGCCGCGCCACTCGCGGGCGCCGGGATGCCCGGCGGGGCGTCGACGTCGCCGCCCGGCCCGCGCTCGCTGACGTACGTCGAGTCGAGCGGCACGCGCACCGTGCGCGCGGTGACGCCGTTGGCGCGGCTCTCCGGCAGGCGCGCGACCTCGGCCTCGGTGAGCAGCGCGCCCTCCTCCAGGCCGCCCGCCAGCAGCGTCAGGTCGCGCAGCGTCATCCCCTCGCGGTAGCGGAAGCGGCCGCCCTTCTTCACCGCGCCGGCGATGGCGACGTAGCGCTCCGGCCGGAACGCGGTCGTCGAGAAGACCTGGATCTCGTCGTCCTCGCGCAGCTCCAGGTCCTGGAGCACCGCGCCCGTCGTGTCGCGCAGCATCGCGCGCAGCTGCACGCGCGTCGAGTCGGGCTGCAGGCGCGCCACCAGCACGCGGCCCAGGTACGTGTCCGGCTTCACGCCGCCCGCCGCGCGCAGCGCGTCCGACAGGCGCATGCCGGGACGGTAGCCCTGCGCCCCGGGCGTCCAGACGTTGCCGACGATCGTCAGGCGGTTGCGCACGCGCTCCGCGATGCGGAAGACGCGCACGACGTCGCCGTTCACGAGGGGCAGGGCGGGCGCCGCCGCCTCCGCGGCCACGTCCACCGTGATGCGGTCGCGGCCGCCCGCGGTGCGCTGGGCGGGCGGCACGACGCGGTCGATCTGGATGCGGCGCGGCGCGGCGAGCGCCGTGAGGCCGCCGGCGCTGCGCATCAGGTCCGCCAGCGTCTCGCCGGGCTTCAGCTCGTACGTCGCGGGGCGCAGCACCTCGCCCACCGCGCGCACGCGGGCCAGGCGCGGCGGCACGAACACCACGTCGCCGGACTCCAGCCGCACGTCGCCCGACGCGTCGCCGCGGATCAGGTAGTCGTAGACGTCGAGCGTGCCGGCGACGCGGCCGCCGCGACGCACCTCGATGCGGCGCAGCGAGCCCGCCTCGGTGGGGCCGCCGGCGGCGTACAGCGCGGTCAGCGCCGTGCCGGCGCTCGACACCCGGTAGCTGCCCGGCTGCTCGACGTCGCCCGCCACGAACACCTGCAGGCTGCGGAGCTGCACCACCGAGAGCGAGAAGCGCGTCGTGCCGCCGCCGCGCCGCACGCCCGAGTACACGCGGCCCAGGCGCGAGTAGAGCAGGTCGTCCACCTGCGCGAGCGTCAGGTTCGCGACGAACAGCTGCCCCACCTGCGGGATGAGGACGAAGCCCTCGCGCGTCACGGTCAGCGGGTACGCCTGCTCGACGTCGCCCGTGAGCAGCAGCATCAGGCGGTCGCCCGGCCCGAGGCGGTAGTTGCGGTCGACCGGGCCCGCGAGGTTCGCGTCGAACAGCGACGTGCCGTTGGCGAACAGGTCGAGGCCGAAGATCGCCAGTCCGCTGTCGCGCTGGGCGCGCAGCTCGCGGCGCCGCCGCTCGCGCGCGAGCGAGTCGCGCTCCGCGGCCGTCTCGCCGTAGTAGCGGCGGCGCGCCGAGTCGATGGCGGCGCCGCGCGTCGTGTCGGGGAGGCGCGCAGGGTCGGTCAGGCGCAGCGTGTCGACCGGCAGCGTGTCGGGCAGGAAGTCGCGCGCGCCGGTGCGGACGCCGGTCGGGCGCCGCCCGCGCCGCGTCGAGTCCTGGCCGAAGCGCCCGCCCAGCGAGTCGCCCTGCGCCTCGCGGAGCGCGTCCAGCTCGTCCGCCTCCGCGAGGCCGAGGATCTCCATCGCCTCGAGGAGCTCGGAGCTCGAGGGCGCGGCGCCGCCCGCCGCGCGACGCCCCGCGCTCCCCGGCAGGTACGCGTCCAGCATCGACTCCGAGTAGCCCTCGGCGCGCAGGCGGGCGCGCACCTGGTCGGGCGTCATGCCGCTGCTGCGCAGGCGCTGCTGGAGCTGCGTCTGGAGGTCGGGGCGGCTGCGGAGGATCTCCTCCGCCTGGCCGGGCGTGGGCCGCGCCGGCGACTGCGCGCCGGCGAAGGGGGCACAAACGAAAAGGGCCGCAGCGGTGAGCAGCGGCCTAGCGAGGCGCAGACGCATGTCTTCGGAGTGCTCTCGTAGCGACGGATCGTCGCGAAGGGAGGAGTGGGCGCACAGGGACTCGAACCCCGGACCTCTGCTGTGTGAAAGCAGCGCTCTAACCAGCTGAGCTATGCGCCCGAACGCACGCTGGCACGCCAGCGGTGCGGACCCGGATTGTAAGCGGCCGAGGCCGGGAACGGAAGT
>CBHYLO010000385.1:0-5031 GCA_966128675.1 uncultured bacterium
GGTCGTCGACCGGCCCGCCCCGTCCGTGCACCAAACGTGCGCCGGCCGTGCGCCAACCGTGCGTCAGGCGCCGCGCCGCAGCGCCGCGCCCGGACGCACGGCCGCGCCGCCGGCGCGGGCCTTCATACCGCCCTTCGCGCCGCGGCGCATCGCGCGGTCGCCGCGCCCCTGGCCACGCTGCGCCATGCGCTGCTTCAGCTCGGCCACGTTGCGGTCGAAGGTCGCCTGCTGCGACGGCTCCAGCACCGTGCGCAGGTCGGCGAACTGCCGGTCGCTCAGCTGCTGCATGCGCGCGCGCAGCTGCTCGCGCTGGGCGCGCATCGCGACGCGCGCGGTGCTGTCGGGGCGCTGTCGCGCGCCGCGGGCGGCGGAGTCGGAGCGGGCGCGCTTCGGCGCGGCCGCCCGCGCCTGGCTGGCGAGCTCGCGGCGCTGCTCGGCGTAGCGCTGCTGGACCTCGCGCACGCGGGTGCGCTGGGCCTCGGTGAGGGTGATGTCGCGGAACACGAGCCCGCCGGCGCGGCCCATCCGGTCGGCGCGGGCCTGCGGCTGCTGCTGGGCACCACGGCGCGGCTGCGGGCGCTGCGTCGGCGCTTGGGCGGAGAGAGCGGCGGCCCCGAGGGTGAGCGCGGTGCCGAGGGAGAGGGCGCGAAGGGCGATCGAACGCATCGGACTGCTCCTGACCTGGTGAGACGGGGCGCGGATCGGCACCACCCGACAGGGCGGCCCGGATGCTGCGCCAGTCACGGCCCGCCATCGCGCCACTCAGGCTCATCGCCGGGCGCGCACGGACCATGCACGTGAGGAGAGACGGCGGCCGTGCGCGGCCGTTAAGCGTGCGCCGCCGCGTCAGTTCTGGCGTCGTGCCGGATTTTCCGTAACTTGGCCTCCGCCGCCGGGTTCGCCGGCTTCATTGGGCCCCGGCGTGTCTCGCCCGCCCCCGACCCCGAGCACGTGACCGCACCCGTCACCCCTCCGACGGACCCGTTCGACGCCCTCGACGAGGCGCCCTCCACGCTCGCCGCGAGCCCGCTGCCAGCCGCCGTGCGGCCGCCGCCGCCGTCCCCGGTGACCGTGCCGATGGGCTGGCTGCTCGACAAGGCGCCGTACGCCATCCGGGCGCGCGCGCTGCTCGAGTTCGGCAACGTGACCGGGAAGGCGGCCGAGGACGCCCAGCGCATCGCCATCGCCCACCGGCCCGCCGTGCGGCTGGCGCTCGGGCAGGGGCGCGACGGCACGTGGGGCGGGCGCATGCTCACCCTGCCGCGCAGCGACGACCCCGAGTTCACGGACGTCGGCACGGTGCCGGCGGTGCGCCGGCTGGCCGAGTACGGCTGGCCGACCGACTCGCCGCCGCTGTGGCTGGCGCGCCGGCCGCTCTTCCGGCTGCTGGCGCAGGACGACGACCCGCGCTTCCTCTACGAGCTGGGGACCGAACTGCCCGATCCGTCGCTCGCGCAGCACGGGCGCCTTCGGCTCCGCGAGGCGGCCGCGGCCACGCTGGCCCAGCTCGGCTTCGAGACCGACCCGCGGCTCCGTGGCGCCGCCACGCGCCTGCTGGAGCGCATGGGCGCGTTCCTGCGCGCCGACGCTCCCGCCGCCGGCGTGCTCCCGGAGTCGGCGCTGCCGCCGTCGATGGACGCGCTGCTGATGCTGGCGCACATGCCGATCTTCCGCACCGAGCACGCGGAGGACATGAGCCGGCTGACGGCGTTCCTGATGCAGCCGGCGCCGTCGGGCGTCGTGAAGCAGCGCGTCGGCAAGACGACGCTCCCGCAGCCGCGCCTCATCCTCGGCGACCCGCTGGTGGACGTCGGCGATCCGGACGGCAAGTCGATGCCGCGCGTCCTCGCCTGGCTGGAGCTGTTCGCGCGGCTGGGCATCCTGCGCCGCCACGAGCCGTGGCGCGCCCTGCTCGACCGGCTGCTGGAGCTGCGCGACAACGACGGCCGCTGGACGCGCCCCGTGGGGACGCCGGCGCCGGATCCGCTCACCTGGCCGACGGCGCCCCTCGGGTCGCCGGCGGAGCGCGGCGAGTGGTCGGCCGACGCCACCTTCCGGCTCGCGCTCATCGCCCGCCTGTCCGGCCGGCCGCTCGAGCTGGTCTGAGGCGCGGACGGTCGCGCTGACGGACGTCCTGCCCGGCCGCCGGCCGGCCGACGCGGTGTTCCCGGCGGGGCGCGCCGGGCACCGCGTGCGCCCCGTCATCCTCCCCGACGGGGAGCGTGTGCGCGTGGTGCACTGCCCGCCGCCGGCGACGGCGTCGGGCGACGTGCCCGTGGTCGTGTGCATGCACGGCTGGGGCTGCTCTGCCTTCAGCTTCAACCGGGTGCTCCGGCCCATCGCGGACGCGGGCTGCGACGTCTACGCGCCCGACCTGCGCGGGCACGGGTGGTCCGACAAGCCGCTCGACCTCGCCCTGTACACGCCGGACGCGCTCGGCGACTGGCTGCTGCGGGTGCTGGACGCGCTGCGGATCGAGCGCGCGGTGCTGGTGGGGCACTCGATGGGCGGGGCGGTGGTGCTGCGCGCCGCGCTGCGGGAGCCGGCGCGCGTCGCGGGGCTCGTGCTGCTGGCGCCGGTGGGCTTCGGCGCGATCCCGCGCATCGGGCTGCTGCGGACGCTGACGCCGGCGCCGCTGGTCCGCGTGCTGCCGTACCTGGCGCTCCGGGCCGTGGTCGGCGTCGGGCTCCGGACCGGCTACGGCGCGATCGGCGCGCCGAGCGCGGACGACGTGGACGAGTACTGGGCGCCGACCGCGGATCCGGCGTTCGCGCGCGCGGTGCGCCTCGTCGCCCACGCGTTCGACTGGAGCCCGACCGATCCGGAGGCGCTGGCGCGGCTCGCCTGTCCCGCGCACGTCGTGCTGGGGGAGCGCGACAACCTGATCTCGACCCCGGGCGTGCGCGCGCACGCGGGCCGGATCGCGGGGCTGCGGGTCGAGGAGGTGCCGCGCGCCGGCCACGTGCTGCCGGAGGAGGTGCCGGACGTCGTCGTGCGGACGGTGGTGGACGACGCGCGGGCGTGGTGGCGCCCGGATCGCGGCGCCCGCTAGCTCCCGCTAGCTTTGGTTGCACATGGCTTCGATTCTCGCTCCGACCGCCGACGCGCCCGCGCCGGCCGACCTGCCGCCGACGCCCGACGCGGCCCCGTCCATGGAGGCGCCGCCTCCCACCTTCGCCGAGCTCGGGCTGGCCGAGCCGATCCTGCGCGCCGTCGCCGACCGCGGGTACGAGCGGCCGTCGCCGATCCAGGCGCAGGCGATCCCGCTGGTGCTCCGCGGGCGCGACATCATGGGCCTCGCGCAGACCGGCACCGGCAAGACGGCGGCGTTCTCGCTGCCGGTGGTGCACCGGCTGCTGGGCGGCCCGCGCCGCACGCGCGTGCTGGTGCTGACGCCGACGCGCGAGCTCTGCCTGCAGGTGGAGGCGAGCTTCCGCGCCTACAGCGAGCACGCGGAGCTGTCGGTGGTGGCGGTGTACGGCGGCGTGCCGTACGAGGTGCAGGAGGAGGCGCTGCGCAACGGCGTGGACGTCGTCGTCGCGACGCCGGGCCGCCTGCTCGACCACCTCGAGAAGGGCAACGTGGTGTTCGACGACCTCGAGGTGCTGATCCTCGACGAGGCGGACCGCATGCTCGACATGGGCTTCGCGCCGCAGATCAACCGCGTCGTCGAGCAGATCCCGCCGTACCGCCAGACGCTGCTCTTCAGCGCGACGATGCCGCCCGAGGTCGAGGCGCTGGCGCGGAAGTACCTGCGCAAGCCGGTGGTCGTGCAGGTCGGGCGCCGCAACACCGCGACCAAGACGGTGACGCACGCGGTCTATCCCGTGCCGCGCGACCGCAAGAGCCGCCTGCTGGTGGAGCTGCTGCGCAAGCCGGAGATGGACACGGTGCTGGTGTTCGTGCGCACGAAGCCGAACGCGGACCGCGTGGTGCGGCACCTGGAGGGCGCGGGGATCACGGCGGTCGCGATGCACGGCGACAAGACGCAGGTGCAGCGCGTGCAGGCGCTGGAGGACTTCCGCAGCGGCGCGGTGCGCGTGCTGGTGGCGACCGACATCGCGCAGCGCGGGCTCGACATCTCGAACATCTCGCACGTCATCAACTACGACGTGCCCGAGCAGGCCGAGGACTACGTGCACCGCATCGGCCGCACGGGGCGCGCGGCGGCGACGGGCGACGCGTACACGTTCATGGCGCCCGACGAGATCGCGACGGTGCGCCTGATCGAGCGCGTGATCGGGCAGGAGATCCCGCGCATCTCGGTGCCGGGGTACGACTTCGGCACGTTCGTCGCCGACTGACGGGCGCGGCGGGGGGGCGCGCGTGAGCTGGGGACGATCCGCGGGCCCGGGCCCGCGCACGGGCTACCGCGGCGCCAACCCGCCGACGGAGAGCGTGGCGCGGCGCGCGCTGCGCGGCGGCGTGCTCGCGGCGCTCGTGTGGGTGCTGCTCGCGCGGCTCGGCGTGCACGACGTGGCCGGGATCCCCGAGCTGCGGGGCCTGCCGATGGTGGTCCTGGTGGGCGCGCTGCTGGGCTGGGCGGGCTGGCTGGCGTCGGTCTGGCTGCTCGCCGCGGCCTCGACGCTCGCGCTGCTGGTGGTCACGGCGACGCCGGTGATGCGCCCCGCGGTGGCGGCGCTGCTGCCGCGCGACGCGGCGGCCGACGCCGCGGGCGCCGACGCGGTGTTCGTGATGTCGTCGGCGGTCACCGACGACGGGCGGGTCGCGGGGCAGGGGCCGGAGCGGCTGCTGCACGGGATCGCGCTCGCGCGCGCCGCGGGCGTGCCGCTCGCGGTGAGCGCGATCAGTCCGCGCGGCCGTCCGTCGGCCTCGACGCTCGACGACCAGCGCGCGCTCGCGGGGCTGGCGGGCATCGAGCGGCTGACGCTCGTCGGCCCGGTGCGCACGACACGCGACGAGGCGCTGCGGCTGGCGGCGACGGCGCGCGCGCGCGGCTGGCGGCGCGTCGCGGTGGTGACGTCGCCGCTGCACGCGCGCCGCGCCTGCGCCGCGGTGGCGCGCGTCGGG
>CBHYLO010000386.1:0-5015 GCA_966128675.1 uncultured bacterium
CGCGCGCCACGTCGCCGCCGGGGGGGGGCCGCGGGGGCGCGTGCGTCAGCGCACGACGGCGAACAGCGCGGGGATCTCGGCGCTCAGCGTCCGGCCGCCGGCCAGCTGGAGGATCGTGCGCGCCGTGTAGTAGCCCTGGGCGAACGGACGGACCGTGCTCCCCGCGGGCGGCGTGAAGCGGAGCCGCACCGAGCCCCGGCCGATGGTCCCCGGCGCGCCCGGCTGGGCGAGCGTCAGCGTCGTGTCGCGGCCGCCGCCCGTGATGCGCAGCTGCGCCGTCTGCACCACCTGGTCGGTCAGCCGCCCCGAGGCGTACTCCAGCGTGACGTCGATCGAGTCGCCGACCGCGCCGCCGTAGGGGATCGGCGTGCGCGTCGCGACGTCCGTCACGCCGACGATGAAGGGCACCGTGCTCGAGTCGCCGCTCACGACGTCGAACGCCACCGCCGCGAAGACGCTGGTGTCGCGGGCCGGGATCGCGACGATCTGCCCGCGTCCGCGCGCGACCGCCGTCACCAGCCCGGACGCGTCGACGGTCGCGATCGACGGCTGGCCCGCGCGCCAGGTGAACGGGGTCGCGTCGCCGTTGCGCAGCAGGACCTCGCCCCGGAGGCGCGTCGTGTCGCCCACCAGCAGGTAGCGGCGCGTGGCGATGATCTGGATGCGGTCCACGCACTGCGCGCCGGAGCACGCGTTCTCGTCCGGGGCGCTGAGGGGCGTGCAGGCGGCGGCCGTGCCGAGCGCGAGGACGGCGAGCGCGCCCAGGCGGGCGCGGAAGGAGGCGGGGGGTCTCTGCATCCTGCAACCTACCCGACGCCCGGACGGGGAGTCACCACGGATCCCCGTCCGGACGTCGTCCCGAGCGTGCGCGGCGTGCGACGCTCAGGACTCCCAGCGTGCGGCCTCGATCGCCGACCAGAGGTGCATCACCCAGCCCAGCATGCCGAACGAGATCAGCCAGAAGGCGCCGGCGAGGACGAGGTGCCAGAGCGCCTTGCCCGGCCGCCCCTGGATGAGCTGCCCCAGCCCGGGGATGAAGAAGCTGGCCAGGGCGGCGATGACGTTGCCGGCGGTTCCCTGTCGAACACTCACGTGCGGCCTCCCGAGTCTGACGGTGCGGGTCTGTGGCGGACGCCGACCCTACGAAGGAATCGGTCCACAGGTGACAGGGTCGTCGTGAAACGGGGCGGGCCGGCTCAACCCGCCGCCCTCCGGCTCCGAGACTCCCGCGGGTGAGCCATCCTCCGTCCCGTCCCGTGAGCGCCGCGTGAGCGCCGCGCCCGTCCGCCCGCCCTACGGCGAGACCGGCGCGCGGCTCGGCGCCGCCGTCCTGGCGTTCGTCGCCGCCATCGTCGGCGCGATCACGCTGCAGCCGTTCCGCTTCGCGTGGCCCGCGCGGCTGGAGATCATGGGCTGGGACACCGGCTTCGACGTGATCGCCAACGTCGCGCTCTTCGTGCCGCT
Organism: uncultured bacterium; assembly: GCA_966128675.1. Lineage (GTDB taxonomy): Bacteria > Gemmatimonadota > Gemmatimonadetes > Gemmatimonadales > Gemmatimonadaceae > Roseisolibacter. Next base: position 1,465 of record CBHYLO010000386.1, read on the forward strand.
CGGCTTCCTCTACGCACTGACGCGCGCCGCCCGCACCGCGACCGACGCGCCGCGCACGCCCGAGGCCGCGGCCCGCGCGCGCCGCCGCACGCTCGCGCTCGCGCTGGCGCTCGGCGCGCTGGCCAGCCTCGCGATCGAGGTCACGCAGGTGTTCGAGCCCGGCCGCTACCCGTCGCCGGTGGACGTCGTCACCAACGCGCTGGGCGCGTGGCTGGGCGCGTGGCTGCACGCGCGCGCGTCGCGGCGGCTGGGCGCGGACACGCCGCTCGTCGGGCGCCTCGCGCTCGAGCTGCCGGTGATGGGGCTGCTCTACGTCTCGCTCCCGCTGTGCACCCTGGCCGCCGTGTCGGCCGCCGCGACGGACGCGCCGCGCGTGGGCGGCGTGGCGCCGCGCGCGCTCGCGCTGCTGCTGCTGGCGGCGTTCGGCGGCTCGCTGCTGGGCACCGTGCAGCGGCGGCAGCTGGGCCCCGCGGGCGCGCTCGGGAAGCTGGCCGCGGTGCTGGTGGCGGCGGGCTGGTTCCTGGTGGGCGCGCTCCCCGCGCTGGCGACCGCGCCGCGCACGCTGCTGGCCGGCGTGGCGCTGGCCGGCGCGGCGGCGTGGGACCTGGCGCGCCGCGCGCCCGACGCGCTGCCCATCGAGCGGCGCTTCGAGGCCGAGGCGCTGACGCTGGCCGCGCCGTTCTTCGCGGGCTACCTGCTGCTCCTCCCGCTCGGCGATCCGCCGGCGGGGCCGGACGTCTGGACGCGGCTCGGCATCCTGCGCCACGTCGAGTCGCTCGCCGCGTTCACCGTCGGCGGGTACCTGCTGGCCGAGGTGTGGGGCCGCCGCGAGCTGCGCTACCGGCACACCGCGTGGCGGGTGGCGATCGCCGCTGCCGCCGCGGTCACGACGCTGGCCGTGCTGCGCCGGGACCTGGGCGCCCTGCCGCCGTCGCCGCTGGCGCTGACGACGCACGTGCTCGCGGCGGCGTACGGCGGCTGGCTGTACCACCTGCAGCGCGCGCACGTGCAGGCGCTGGTCGAGGCGCGGCGCGCGCTCGCGGCGCCCCCCATCCGCCGGCCCGTGTCGCGCGCCGCCTGAGCGACGCGGGGCGCGCGTCCCGTGAAGCGACGGCGTGGGGTGGCGGCATGCCGTGACGTGGCGTATTCACCGTCACCGCATCCCCTGCCCCATCGCTCGCGCTCCCATGCGATCCGTCACGCGCCTCGCCATCCGCTCGCTGGCCGCCGCCGGCCTCGTCGCCCTCCCCGCGCTCGCCGCCGCGCAGACCTTCCGCACCGCCGACCCGGTGATCCGCCGGATGTGGCAGGTCGGGATGGACTCGTCGCAGGCCGAGCGGCTGGCGCAGGTGCTCATCGACTCCATCGGGCCGCGCCTCTCGGGGACGGCCGGCTTCGAATCGGCGGTGGCGTGGCTGGAGCGCACCTACCAGGCGTTCGGCGTGCCGGCGCGGCGCGAGCGGTACGGCACGTGGCGCGGCTGGCGGGCCGGCCCCGTGCACCTCGACCTCATGGCGCCGCACGTGCGCTCGCTGGAGGCGCGCTTCCTGGCGTGGAGCCCGGGCACCGGTGGGCGTCCGGTGGACGGCGCGGTGGTCGCGATCCCCGCGCTCGCCGACGCGCAGGCCGCCGACGCGTGGCTGCGCTCCGTGCGGGGGCGCTTCGTGCTCGCGTCGGCGCCGGAGCCGATGTGCCGCGCGCCGCAGGAGCTGGCGGCCAACGCGCGCCCGGCGACGGTGCAGCGGATCGCCGCCCGCCGCACCGAGCTGCAGCGCGAGCACGCGCAGCGCCTGCAGGCGCTGGCGCCGGCGGGGACCCCGGCGAATCAGGTGGGGCGCGTGGTGCACGCGCGGCTCGAGGCGGCAGGCGTGGCCGGGATCCTCACCTCGCTCTGGTCGAACGGGTGGGGGGTGAACAAGGTCTTCGGCGCGACGGCCGAGCGCGTGCCGACGCTCGACGTGTCGTGCGAGGACTACGGCCTGATGCACCGCCTGGCGTCGAACGGCCAGGGACCGCGGGCGCGCCTCACGGCGACGGCCGAGAAGCCGGCGGCCGAGGTGCCGATGTTCAACGTCGTCGCGGAGCTGAAGGGCACGGAGCTCCCCGACGAGTACGTGCTGCTCTCCGCGCACCTCGACAGCTGGCACGGCGCGCAGGGGGCGACCGACAACGGCACCGGCACGATCACGATGCTGGAGGCGATGCGCATCCTGAAGGCCGCCTATCCGCGCCCGCGCCGCACGATCCTGGTGGGCCACTGGGGCGGCGAGGAGCAGGGGACGATCGGCTCGCTCGCCTTCGCCGAGGATCATCCCGAGGTCGTGAAGGGGCTGCAGACCGTGTTCAACCAGGACAACGGGACCTGGCGCTTCGAGATGCTCGAGGGCCAGGGCTTCATCGGCGCGAGCCCGAACCTCGCGCGCTGGGTGGCGCAGCTGCCGGGGGAGCTGTCGGACAGCCTGCGCCTCCAGGTGCCCGGCCCGCAGGCGAACACGGGGAGCGACCACACCTCGTTCGTGTGCCGCTCGACGCCGGCGTTCCGGCTGCAGTCGCCGTACGCGGAGTACCGGCAGTACACCTGGCACACCAACCGCGACACGTTCGACAAGATCGTCTTCGACGACCTGCGGCAGAACGCGACGACCGCCGCCATGCTGGCCTACGCGGCCTCCGAGGACCCGACGCGCACCTCGCACGACGTCGCGATCCTGCTCGGCGCCAACGGCCAGCCGCGCCCCTGGCCGACGTGCAACAAGGCGCGCCGGAGCGCGGGCGCCGCGGTGCAGCCGTAGCGTCGAGCGTCGAGCGGTGAGCGTCGAGGGAGGTTCCTCTACACGCTCGCCGCTCGCCGCTCCCTCACGGCGCGCGGTAGACGACGACGTGGAAGTGCGCGGGGTGCCGCTCCTCGGTCGCGTCGACGATGCCGCGCCGCTCGTACGCGAGCAGCTCGCGGCGCATCCAGCCGCGGCAGCTGCCGCCCGGCGCGCGCAGGTCGAGCGCCATGCCCGTGGGGTGCACCGACTTCGCCGTCGAGTTGACGAGGCGGATGGACGTCGGGCGCATCGCGCTCGTGACCACGAGCGGCTCGCCGCACGACTTCTGGTAGCGCGCCGCGAAGGTGCTGAGGAAGCTGCGCGTCAGCGGCCGCACGTACGGCGTGGTCACGCCCCTGAGCCGCACGTTGCGCGTGGCCGACAGCCGCACGTAGTCGCCCTCGGCGGCGCGGCGCTCGATCTCGCGGCGCGAGCGCACGAACGGCAGCTCGCGGCGCTTGGCGGTGTGGAACGCGCGGTCGACGGCCGCGCGCGAGCCGCGCAGCGTCTGCGCCCCCAGCGTGGCGACGGGGAGGACGAGCGGGAGCAGCGCGCACGCGAGGAGGCGGCGCGCGACGGGAGCTCCGGCGGAGGGGCGGAGGGCGAGGATCGAGCGGGCAGGCATGGACGGACGGCGGACGTGACGGGGCGCACAATCCTACACCCGAAACGGGCCGGATGCGACTCCGGGACGACGCGCGGCCCGTGCGCCGCGTCACGCCCCGGGCCACCGCGCGC
>CBHYLO010000387.1:0-5013 GCA_966128675.1 uncultured bacterium
GCCCGATCGGCGGCGTGCTGATCGCGGCCGCGATCGCCGCGCTGGCGGCCGAGGCGCTCATCGCCCGACGCGGCGCCGCTGGCGGCGCCCCGGGAGCCGCGCTGCGGCCGCGCGCCGCGTAGGCGATGGCCCTCCCGACGCTCGTCGAGGCGATCGAGGCGCTGCCCGCCTTCACCCGCCTCGCCAACGCGCTGCCCGGCGCGCGCGCCACCGTCACGATCGGCGGCCTGCACGGCTCCAGCGACGCCGTGCTGCTGGCCGCGCTCGCGCGCCGCTTCCCGCAGCGGCTGTTCGTGGTGCTCGCCGCCGGCGTCCCCGAGGCCGAGCGCTGGCTCGCCGATCTCGACACGCTGCTCGACCGCCCGGCCGAGGGCGGCGCGCCCGTCGCGCTCTATCCGCACCGCGAGGCGTTCGGCGAGGCCGAGCCGCACGCCGAGGTCGCGGGCGAGCGCGTGGAGACGCTGGAGCGGCTGACGCGCGGCGGCGTGCGTATCCTCCTCACGACGCCCCGCGCGGTGCTGGAGCGCACGCGGCTGCCACGCGCGCTGCAGCAGGCGCGCCTGGAGCTGCGCCGCGGCGACGTATGGCGCCCCGAGGACCTGGCGGCGCACCTCGAGAGCGTCGGCTTCGAGCGAGCGCCGATGGTCGACGACATCGCGCAGTTCTCGGTGCGCGGCGGGATCTTCGACATCTACGGCTTCGGTATGGCGGAGCCGGTGCGCCTCGAGTTCTGGGGCGACGAGATCTCGGAGCTGCGCCACTTCGACCTGTTCAGCCAGCGCTCCACGCGCGCCGCCGAGGTGGCGGTCGTGCTGCCGGTCGACGGCGCGCTCGCCGCGGAAGGGACGGAGTTCGAGCGCGTCACGCTCGCCGACCTCTGGACGCCGGACACGCTGCTCTTCGTCGCGGACGGGCTGGACGAGGGCGCGGAGCTGCAGCGCACGTGGGACGAGGCCGCGCACCATCTGGAGCTCGCGCGCCGCCGCGGCGAGGACGTGCCGAAGCGCGAGGCGCTCTTCCTCGAGCCGTCGGAAGCGCGCGGGCTGCTGAAGGGCTTCGGCACGCTGCGCGAGATCGCGCCCGACAAGGCGGGCGGCGCGACGCCGGAGATCGGCTTCCCGCTGCGCGCGCCGGACGCGATCGACCGCGACATCCGCAAGCTGCGCCGCCTCGTGCGCGACGGGATGACGACGCTCATCCTCTGCGACAACGAGGGGCAGGCGGAGCGGCTCGACGAGCTGCTGGGCGAGAAGGAGGACGACTTCGTAGGCCGTCAACCTTCGCCTGCGGCGCTCGTGATCGGCGTGCTCGGGGGCGGCTTCGTCGTGCCCGCGGGCGCCGACGCGCTGGGGCGCAACGTCCCGGGCCTGCGCGTCCTCACCGACCACGAGATCTTCCGCCGCGACCGGCGCATCCGCCGCGCGCGGCGCTACTCGGCCGGCACGGCGCTCGACGCGGTCACGGGGCTCAAGCCGGGCGACTTCGTCGTGCACCTGGAGCACGGCGTCGGCATCTACCGCGGCATCGAGACCAAGTTCGTCGGCACGAACACGATCGAGGTCGCGGTCGTCGAGTACGAGGGCGGCGACAAGCTGAACGTCCCGCTCTACCGCCTCGACCAGATCGAGCGCTATCGGGCCGCCGGCGACGGCGACGCCGACGCGCCGCCGCCGCGCCTGCACCGGCTGGGCGGCAAGCGCTGGCAGGCGCAGCGCGACAAGACGCGCGCCGCCATCCAGGAGATGACGGTCGAGCTGCTGGAGCTGTACGCGCGCCGCCGCGTCGCCGCGCGCCCGCCGCACAACCCCGACGGCGCGTGGCAGCGGCAGCTGGAGTCGAGCTTCCTCTTCGAGGACACGCCCGACCAGCGCAAGGCGACCGAGGACGTCAAGAAGGACATGGAGAGCGGGCGCCCGATGGACCGCCTGCTCGTCGGCGACGTCGGCTACGGCAAGACCGAGATCGCCGTGCGCGCCGCGTTCAAGGCGGTGCAGAGCGGCCGGCAGGTCGCCGTGCTCGTGCCGACGACCATCCTCGCCGACCAGCACCACCGCACCTTCAGCGAGCGCTTCGCCGACTTCCCGGTGCGCGTCGAGATGCTGTCGCGCTTCCAGACCGCCAAGGAGCAGGCGGGCGTGATGAGCGAGCTCGCCGCCGGCAAGGTGGACGTCATCATCGGCACGCACCGGCTGCTCAGCCCCGACATCACCTTCAACGGGCTTGGGCTGATCATCGTCGACGAGGAGCACCGCTTCGGCGTGAAGCACAAGGAGCGGCTGAAGCAGCTGAAGCTCGAGACCGACGTGCTGACGCTGACCGCGACGCCCATCCCGCGCACGCTGCACCAGTCGCTGGCGGGGCTGCGCGACATGACGCTGATGCAGACCGCGCCGCGCGACCGCTCGCCCGTGCTGACCTTCGTCGAGCCCAAGGACGACGGGCTGGTGGAGGAGGGGATCGCGCGCGAGCTCGATCGCGGCGGGCAGGTGTTCTACGTCCACAATCGGGTCGAGACCATCGAGGCGGTCGCGGACCACCTGCGGCGCATCGTCCCGCGCGCGCGCATCGCCGTCGGCCACGGCCAGATGCGCGAGAAGGACCTCGAGGACGTGATGCACCGGTTCGTGAGCCACGACGTGGACATCCTCGTCTCGACGCTGATCGTCGAGACGGGCCTCGACGTGCCGAACGCGAACACGATGTTCGTCAACAACGCGCACCACTTCGGCCTCGCGCAGCTCTACCAGCTGCGCGGCCGCGTGGGCCGGTCGCACCGCCGCGCGTACTGCTACCTGCTGGTGCCCGACGCGGTGGACGAGGACGCGGAGCGCCGCCTGTCGGTGCTGGAGCACCACACGGAGCTGGGCGCGGGGTACCGCGTCGCGCTCAAGGACATGGAGCTGCGCGGCGCCGGCAACCTGCTCGGCCCCGAGCAGAGCGGCTTCGTGCACGCGGTCGGCTTCGACATGTACCTGCGCATGCTCGACGAGACGGTGCGGCGCCTGATCGCGGGCGACGTCGCGCCGCGGCTCGTGCCGTCGGACGTGTCGCTCGACCAGGCGGCCTACCTGCCGGACGACTACGTCGTGTCGCAGGAGGCGAAGCTGGACCTCTACCGGCGCCTCGGGGCTACCACGACGGCGGCGGAGATCGACGCGCTCCGCGACGAGGTGCGCGACCGCTTCGGCGCCCTGCCGCCCCAGGCGGAGGCGTTCTTCGCCACGGCCTACCTCCGGGTGCTGGGCGGCGCCCTCGGGGTCGAGGGCGTCCTTGTGCGGGGCGACGAGGCCCGGGTAACATTCCGGGATACCGCCGTTCCGCGCATGAAGGCGCTCGGCGCGGCGTTCCACGACGTGCAGTTCCAGGCCGAGGTCAAGCGCGCCCAGCCCCTGTCGCTCAAGCTCGCGCGACTGGGAGGCGCCGAGATCCTGCCCGGTCTGGTCCGGGCGCTCCGCAGTCTGGTCCCCGCCTGACGCTCGCGGGTTGCTGGTCCTCGCCGCGAGGTCGTCGGCCCTGCGGGGCGGGTGACGCCGCGGCGATGCGTGCGTCCTGCCCGGCGGCCTCCCGCCTCACGCCCCTCCACCGTACACCCCCGCTGTCCATGAAACGCCAGGGTCTCTTCGTCCTCGCCGCCGCCGCTGGCCTCGCCGCGTGCGACGGCTTCAAGGAGGCGATGACCGCGCACGTCGACACCGTCGCGAAGGCCGGCTCCCAGGAGCTCTCGGTCGAGCGCCTCGGGCAGCTGATGGGGCGCTCGCCCCAGATCCCGCTCCAGCGCGACGTGGCGAAGAACCTCGCGTCCCTCTGGGTCGACTACCAGCTGCTCGGCGCCGCCGCCGCGGCCGGCGACTCGCTCGCCGACCAGAAGACCATCGACGACGCCGTCTGGGCCGTCGTGGCGCAGGAGCGTATCCGCAAGCTCGGCGAGCAGGTCCTCGCCAACGTGCAGTCGGACACCTCGAACGTCGCGACGCGCTACGCCAACGGCGAGCTCCTCGCCGCGCGCCACATCCTCGTCGGCTTCGGGAACGCGCCGCCGAACCCGAACCAGCAGGTGCCGCAGGCAGTCAAGGACTCCGCGCGCCGCAAGGCCGAGGCGATCCGGGGCCAGGTGACGGCCGCCAACTTCCAGGAGCAGGCGCGGAAGAACAGCACCGACGCCGGCTCGGCCGCCAACGGCGGCTCGCTCGGGATCTTCCCGAAGGGCGCGATGGTGCAGCCGTTCGAGCGCGCGCTCGTGGCGCTGCAGCCGGGCCAGGTGTCCGGCCTCGTAGAGACGCCGTTCGGCTACCACATCATCTACCGCCCGACGTTCGCCGAGGTCGCGCCGCAGTTCACGCAGGCCGTCGGGCAGCGCACGCGCCAGGTGGCGGAGAGCACCTACCTCGCGAAGCTCGAGTCGGACGCGAAGGTCGAGGTCAAGTCCGATGCGCCGCTCTGGACCAAGGCGATCGCGCAGGACATCGACGGCCACAAGGACGACGACAAGGTCCTCGCGACCTCGTCGGCCGGCGATCTGAAGGCGAGCCGCGTGGCGCGCTGGATCGGCGCCCTGCCCATGGGCCCGCAGCTCCGCACGCAGATCCAGCAGGCGCCGGACTCGGTCATCAAGGTCTTCGTCAAGCAGCTCGCGCGGAACGAGGTCCTGCTCAAGCAGGCCGACAGCGCGAAGATCCAGCTCGACACGACCGAGCTCGCGAACCTCCGCAAGTCGTTCGTCGGCGCGGTCACGAACATGTGGGCCGGGCTGGGCGTCGCCCCGGCCGCGCTCAACGACAGCGCCAAGAGCAAGGCCGACAAGGAGCGCCTCGCCGCGACGCGCGTCGAGACCTACCTCGACCGCCTCACGCAGCAGCAGGCGCAGTTCATCGAGGTGCCCGCGCCCATCGCGGCCGCGCTCCGCAACAAGTTCTACTTCGAGATGAACGACAAGGGCCTCGACCGCGCCCTGGAGCGCGCCGCGCAGGTCCGCGCGTCGGCCGACTCGGCGCGCGCCGCCGGTCAGCCCGCGAC
>CBHYLO010000388.1:0-5013 GCA_966128675.1 uncultured bacterium
GCCGTCGGCGTTGGCGATGTAGAGCTCCGTCGGCGTCGTCGTGCCGGTCGAGACGTACGCGACCTGGCGCTTGGCCGGGTCGAACGCGAAGCCCGACATGCGGCGCCGCCCGCCGAGCACCTCGCGCGGCGCGCCGCTGCCATCCGCGCGCACGCGGAAGAGGCCCGTGCGCCCGCCCACCTCGGCGTTCATCGCCAGCTCGCCGTTCGACAGCCACTCGAAGCCGGCCGGCTCGTACTGCCAGTCGCCGACCAGGTTCTTCACGCGGCCGCTCGCCACGTCCACCGTCGCGAGGCGCGCCGACTTCGCGCGCGCGGGCCGATGGATGAAGCCGATCGTGCGGCCGTCCGGCGACCAGTCGAGCTGCGCCTCCGAGCCGGGGATCGTCGCCACCTTGCGCGGCGCGCCGCCCGCGACCGGGATGACGTAGATGTCGCTGTCGTTCCGCTCCGCCTCGTCGCGGGTCTTGTCGTACGGGAGGCGCGCGATCGAGTCGCGCTCGGCCTCGACGAGCGAGTCGGGGCGCAGCGCGCTGTCGGCGACGAACGCGATCCAGCGGCCGTCGGGCGAGACCGCGGCGTTGCGGTGCGAGTACGCGGTGCGCGTGAGCTGCTTCTTGACCGTGTCGCCCCTGGCCAGCGTGAAGAGCTGCGCGGGGCGCCAGCGGCGCGCCTCGGCGCGGTTCGCGACGTAGCCGCGGTCGTTGCTCTTGTAGCCGAACTCCACGACGTGGCGGCCGTCGAAGCGCTTCGGGTCGATCGGCTTCGTGATGGCGCCGAACGGCGCGCGCGAGATCGCGCTGCGGACGCCGTCGTTGGCGCGCGTGGAGTCGCCGCTCGGCGCGCCGCCCGCGGACGTGTCGGCGAAGACGGCGAGCGCGCCGTCGCGCGTCCAGGTCGCGCTGGCGGGCGGCAGCCACCCGATCTGGAACGCCTCGCCCGACGGCTCGTCGAGGCGGATGGCCCACGTGCTCCCCTTCCCGCCCGGCCGCTGCGAGTTGAAGAGCAGGTGCTTGCCGTCCGGCGTGAAGCGCGGGTTGGAGCTCTCCGTGCTGGGGCTCGTGAACCGCATCGGCGCGCCGCCGGCGGTCGGCACCATCCAGACCTCGTTGTGGCGGCGGTTCTCCGCCTCCTTCACGGTCGTGACGGTGAACGCCACGCGGCGCCCGTCGGGCGAGACGGCCGGGTTGCCGACGGTCGTCAGGCGGTAGACGTCGGTGGGCGTGAAGGCGCGCGGGCCGGCGGTGCGGGCGGCGGCGGGCGTCGCGGCCGGGGCCGCGGCCTGGGCGCCCGCGACCATCGGGAGCGCGAGCAGGGCAGCCGGCAGCAACCGGCCAGGGCGGACGGTCGGGGACATGGCGGACGGGAGTGGGGGGACGACGGCGCCGCCCCGTGCGGCGGCGCGACCTCGGGGGTTACGGCGGGGCGGACGCGAACGTTCGCGCGCGGGCGCCGCGGTGGCCAGGGCTCGCCACGCGGGACGGGCGCGGCCGCGAAAAATATTTCGAACGGGACTGGAACCCCCGCGGTCCACCCTGTGTATTTCTCAGCGTTCCGACGACGCGACGCGGCGTTGGAGCTTGGCCAAGTCTCCCCCGACGCGGCCTGTCCTGCCCGAGACGCAACCGCATTCAAGGAGGTGATCCATTGTCTAGTCAGTTTGGTTTCACCCGGATCACCGTAACCGCCTGAACCATCAGGTAGTTACGCTCCGGTGAGCCGACAGGTGAAACCGGAGTGTTGTTCGCCCCCGCGAGACGGCGACGTCGCGCGCCGCGGGCTGCAGCACTGACGACGAAGGGCACCCCCTAGGCGGGGGGTGCCCTTCGTTGCGTTCGCCCCCGGCCCTCCGTCGCCGCACGCTCGGCCACATGCCAGATTCCCGGCTGTCGCCCGCGCGCCGCGCGGGGTTCGCCCGAATCCGTCCGCTCCCATGCCGATCGCCCGTCCGCGCCCGCACGCCGCGCTCCTCGCCGCCCTGGTGGCGCCCCTCGCCCTGGCCGCCTGCCGCGGCACCGCCGGCGGCCCCGACACCGCGCGCGGCGCGGAGGGCGCGCGGGCCGCGGCGACCGCCGGCTTCGCCACCGTGGACTCGGTGCGCCTGCTGGCCGACGTCGAGTTCCTCGCCCACGACACGCGCGCCGGCCGCCGCCTCGGCACCCCGGGCAACGCGGACGCCCGACTGTACCTCTCGCGCCAGCTGGCGGAGATCGGCGCGCAGCCCGTGGCCGGCGGCGTCGCCGACGCGCCCTACGCGCACGCCTTCCGCGCCGCGCGCCGCGGCGCGGCGGCCGGCGACAGCGTCACCGGCTACAACGTCGGCGCGCAGGTGAAGGGGCCCCGCGATCCGTCGCGCGTGCTGGTCGTGAGCGCGCACTACGACCACGGCGGCATCGGGCGCCCGGTGAACGGCGACTCGATCTACAACGGCGCCGACGACAACGCCTCCGGCACCGCGGCGCTGCTGGCCGTCGCGCGCGAGCTGGCCGCGCGGCCGCCGGAGCACACGGTCGTCCTCCTCTGGCCCGACGGCGAGGAGATGGGGCTGCTGGGCGCGCGCGCGTTCGTCGCCAATCCGCCCGTGCCGAAGGCGTCGATCGCGATGAACGTGAACTTCGACATGCTGTCGCGCGACGTGAAGGGCGAGCTCTGGATCGCGGGCCCGAGCAAGTGGCCGAAGCTGCGCCCGCTCGCCGACCGCCTCGCCGCCGACGCGCCCGTCTCCATCCGCATCGGCCACGACAGCGGCTCGGCGTCGTACGACTGGACGTCGCAGTCGGACCAGGGCGCGTTCCACGCCGCGGGCATCCCGTTCCTCTACTTCGGCGTCGAGGACCACCCCGACTACCACAAGCCGAGCGACTCGTTCGAGCGGCTGACGCGCGGGTTCTACGTGCGCGCGGCGCGCACCGTGATCGAGGCGGTGCGCCGCGCGGACCACTGCCTGCCCGCGCTCACGGGCGCCGCGCCTGCGGGGTGCGCGTGACGCGCGTGCTGCTGCGCGTCGCGGTCGTCACGCTCGCGTCGGCCGGCGTCGCGATCGCGCAGGCACCCACGGCCGACCTGCCGCTCGTTCCCGCGCCGCGCGAGGGCGCCGCACTGCCCGCCTTCCCCGTCGGCCGCGGCGTCGCGATCGACGGCGGCGCGAACGAGGACGACCGCTTCGCCGCGCGCGACCTGGCCGAGTCGCTGCGCGCGCGCGGCGTGCCGGTGGTGACGGCGAACGCGGGCGTCACCGTGCGGCTGCTGCGGCGCGACACGCCCGCGGGACGCGCCGCGCTCCAGCGCGCGAGCCTCGCCTTCGACGCCGCGATGACCGACGAGGGCTACGCGCTCGTCGCGCAGGGCGGCCGTATCGACGTGGTGGGCGCCAGCGCGGCCGGCGTGTTCTACGGCGCACAGACGGTGAAGCAGCTCGTCGACGGCGACGGGCCGCGCGCGCGCGTGCTGGGCGCGCGCGTGCGGGACTGGCCGGCGATGCGCTGGCGCGGGCTGCACGACGACTGGTCGCGCGGCCCGCTGCCGACGCTCGACTACCAGAAGCGGCAGATCCGCACGCTCGCGGCGTACAAGGTCAACGTCTACTCGCCCTACCTCGAGAACGTCTTCCAGTACGCGTCGCATCCGCTGCTGGGCGCGCCGCTCAACAGCATCACGCCGCAGGACGCGCGCGAGCTGGCCGACTACGCGCGCCGCTACCACGTCGAGGTGATCCCCGAGCAGCAGACGTTCGGGCACCTGCACACCGTGCTGCGCCTGGAGAAGTACTCGCCGCTGGCCGAGCGGCCGCACGGGCACGCGCTGGCGCCCGACGATCCGCGCGCGCTCGACTTCGTGCGCACCACGTTCGCGGAGCTCGACTCCGCGTTCGGCGGCCGCTTCCTGCACATCGGCGGCGACGAGACGTTCGAGCTGGGACGCGGCCGCACGGCGGATCGCATCAAACGCGAGGGGCTCGGTCAGACCTACGTCGACTACGTGTCGAAGGTCGTGGGCACGCTGCGCCCGCTGAAGCGGAAGCTCGTGCTGTGGGGCGACGTCGGCACGAACCATCCCGAGCTGGTCGCGACGCTGCCGAAGGACCTGATCGCGGTGCCGTGGATGTACGACAACGTCCCGAGCGCGGAGAAGTGGATCAAGCCGTTCCGCGACGCGAACATGGAGACGTGGGTCGCGCCCGGCGTCAACAACTGGTGGCGCGTCTACCCGAACCTCGGCATCGGCCTCCCCAACATCCGCCTCATGGCGCGCGAGGGGCAGCGGCTCGGCGCCGTCGGCCTGCTGAACACGACGTGGGACGACTTCGGCGAGCAGCTGTTCGAGTCGACGTGGAGCGGCGTGCTGTTCGGCGCCGCGGCCGCGTGGCAGAGCGGCGACAGCGACCCGGACGTCTTCCTGCGCCGCTACCCGCGCGTCTTCCACGGCGACACCGGGGGCCACGTCGAGGCGGCGGAGCGCGACCTGATGGCCGCCACCGCGCTGCTCACGCGCGCGGCCGGCACGGAGATGCACGAGCAGCTCTACTGGATGGATCCGTGGTCGGACGAGGGGCGCCGCCTCACGCCGCGCATGCTCCCGCTCGCGTCGGAGCTGCGCCTGCGCGCGGAGTCGGCGATCGAGCACGTGGTGCGCGCGCGGCGCGGCGGCGCTCTACGCGAGCCCGGCGTCCTCGACGCGATGGAGCTCGGCGCGCGGCGGCTGGATCTGATCGGCATGAAGTTCCAGCTCGCGCACGAGATCGCGGCGCAGTACTCCCAGCTGCTCGCGCAGGGGCGCGACAGCGCGGGCGCGGCCGGCATCAAGTGGTACGACCTCGCCGACCTCTCGGGCATCAACGGGCGCCTGCAGGACCTGCGCGACGTGCACGTCGAGAACCGCGTGCTGTACGAGGCCGCGTGGCGCCGCGAGAGCCGGCCCGCGTGGCTGCCCAACGTGCTCGCGCGCTTCGACGTGTCGACGCAGCTCTGGGTGGCGCGCATCGAGCGGATGAACCAGGTGCGCGCGCAGTGGGCGC
>CBHYLO010000389.1:0-5000 GCA_966128675.1 uncultured bacterium
CGGGCCGCGCTCGCCGCCGCCGCCGATCGGCGCGCCGCCGCGGGCGAGCGCTAGGCGCGGCGTCAGCGCGGCGGCCGCACCCGGCCGTCCGCGCCCACGATGCCCACGGGGGCGAGAGGCGCGGCGTGCGGTGCCGCCGCGCGGCCGGTGCCGGTCGGCAGCAGCGCGGGCAGGCGGTCGGCGAGTGCGGCGCCCGTGAGCGGCGCCTCCAGCAGGCGGCCGAACACGTCCGCCGCGCCCTGCACGACCTGGTAGCCCACGTCGGCCAGCGACTCGATGGTGAGGAGGCTCATCGGGCGCCGGTCGAGCGGCGTGCCCGGCGCCGGGAGCTCGACTAGGCGCGTCATCAGCTCCGTCGTGAAGACCTGCTCGCGCCAGTGCGCGCCGGCGGCGCCGCTGCCGTCCTCGGGCTCGATCGGCACGCCTTCCCCCGGCATGGTGAAGCCCATGCCGGCCGACGCCAGCATCCCGCGCCGGCCGACGTAGCGCGGGTCGGACGCCGTCGCCGCGCTCGGCGCCAGCGTGCGCCGCGCGTCGTTCCACGTGAACCGGCTGACGCCGACCACGTGCCCGATCTCGTGCGTCACGACCGCCTGCAGCGTGCCGGCGTTGAGCAGCGCGCGCAGGTCGGTCGTGTCGAAGCGCATCTGCCCCACGATCGGCAGCCCGTCGGCGGCGCGCGTGAAGCACGGGCCGGCCGAGCCGAGCACGCCGCCGCGCCCGTCGATGTCGTCGAGGCGGACGTAGAGCAGCAGGTGCCGCACGGCCGCCGTGCGCGCCGGGTCGGCGCTGCCGCAGGCGTTCGCCGGGAAGCTGATGGTCAGCCCCGTGCCGCCCTGCAGGATCGCGCGCTCCCACTCGGCGACGCCGGCGCGGAACGCGTCCTCGAACGCCGTCGCGGCCGGCAGGACGAAGCGCAGCTCGATGCGGAAGCGGTCCGCCGGCGGCTCGACGACGCGCACGACCGCGGTGCCGGCGCCCTGCTCCGACGTCACGCGCACCGTCGTCGTGCCCGGCGCGACCGCGCGCACGGCGCCCGTCGCCGACACCGTCGCGACGCCCGGGCTCTCCGACTGGTAGCTCACGGCGCGGCGGAACTGCCGCGCGCCGCCCAGGTCGAGCAGGATCGCGTAGAGCTGCGAGCCCGTGCCCGTGAGGAGCGTCAGCGTGTCGGGCGCGACGACGACCTGCGTCACCGGCGCCACGCGCACCGTCACCTGCCGCGACGCCACCAGCCGGTCGCCGGCGGCGCGGATGGTCGCGGTGCCCACCGTCAGCGGGCGGACGCGGCCGTCGGGCTGCACCTCGAGCACCGTCGGCGCGTCGGTCGAGTAGGCGATCGGCCGGCCGTCGGTCACCACGCGCCCCGCCGAGTCGGTGAGGACCGCGCGCACGCTGTCGCGCACGCCGGCGTAGAGCGTGTCCGGCGCGCGCACGAAAGCCAGCGACGCGGCGAACGAAGGGCGCACCACGATCGCGCGCGTGCCGGTCACCGACCCCAGGGACGCCGTCACCGTCGTGCGGCCGAGGGCGACGCCGCGCAGGACGCCGTCGGCGCCGACGCGCGCGATGGCCGTGTCCTGCACCGCCCACGTCACCGCGCGCCCCACCAGCGGGCGCCCCGTCGCGTCCACCGCCTCGGCCGCCAGCGGCACGTTGGTGCCCACGACGACGCTGTCGGCGCCGCGGATGCGGACCTCCGCCACGGTCGACGCCACGACGCGCAGCGACGTCTCGGTGGCGACGCTGCCGCTCGCGACGCGCAGCGTGGCGCGGCCGGCGCGCACCCCGCGCACCGTGCCCGTCGTCGAGACGACGAGGATCGTCGTGTCGCTGGAGCTCCACGTGAGCGCCGGCGTGTCGACGGTGCGGCCGTCGGCCGCCGTGGCGGTCACGCCGTACTGCCGCTCCTCGTGCTCGGCCAGCGAGTCGGGAGTTGCGGCCAGCTGGAGGCGCGTGACCGCGGTCGGCGTGCCGCCGCCGTCGGTCGGGCCGCCGCCGTCATCGCCGCCGCAGGCGGCCAGGAGCACGAGGGCGCCGGAGCACAGGAGGGCCCACGGGAGGGCCGACGCGCGCGGGCGCGGCGCCACGGGCGGGCGGGGGAGCGGCGGGGAGGACGGCATGCAGCGGAGGCGCGAGGCGGAAGACGCACGCACACGCGACCGGCGCCACGAATCGGGGGGGCGTACCCTGGCAGCGGTCTGCGACCCCTCCGGCGCACGTCGATCCATCTGCCGAGGCGGCGCCGGCGCCGTACGGATCGCCTAACCGTATCGCGGCCGCCGCGCGTCGTCCATCCCCGCGCTCAGGCCGCTGCCCGCCCCGGCGCGGTGGCCGGGGCGGGGAACGCCGCGCTCAGCGCGCGCGCTCGCGCTGCCCGGCCCGCGGGGCGAAGCCGGCCAGCAGCGCCCGCGCCTCGGCGCGCTCGTCGTCGGTCAGCAGGTCGCGCCCCTCCTCCACGCGCCGCGAGGCGAGGACCTCGTCGCACAGCTCCCGCAGGCGCAGCAACCGGCGGCGGTCGTCGAGGTCGGCGTCGGTGGGCAGGGCGGGCGCGGCGCTCGGAGTGGCGGTGCTGGTCATGGCGGGTTCTGCAGTTGCGGGGAAGGCAGCGATCGCGGCGTGGGAGCGAGGGTGCGCCCACGGCCGTGACCGCCTCCTAAGCAGGGACCGGGCCGCGGCGCGCCCGCCCGGCGCGCGGCCTGCAGCCGATGCCCGGCTGCTCCCGATCCCGCTCCATCCAGAGGAGGCTCGCCATGGCCGCGCCCGCACCCGTGTCCCCGCCGCTGCAGGACCACATGCGCCGCATGCTCCGCGCGCACCCCGCGCCCGTCGCCCTCGTCCGCGACGAGGGCGGCCTCGTCGAGTGCGTGGAGGCCTGCTTCGACTGCGCCCAGACCTGCTCGGCCTGCGCCGACGCCTGCCTGGCCGAGGAGATGGTGGCCGAGCTGCGGGCGTGCATCCGGCTGAACCTCGACTGCGCCGACGTGTGCGACGCGGCCGGCCGCATCCTCGCCCGGCAGACGGCCGCCGACCCGCCGTTCGTGCGCGACCTGCTGCGCGCCTGCCTGGCCGCCTGCCAGGCCTGCGGGGCGGAGTGCGAGCGCCACGCGGCGCACCACGAGCACTGCCGGGTGTGCGCCGAGGCGTGCCTCCGCTGCGAGGCCGCCTGCCAGCGGCTGCTCGACGCGCTGCCGGCGTGAGGCCGGTCCGACTACCTTTGTCGTGAGGCCGGCGCCGCACACCGCGCGTCGGGCTCCAGCGCGGGGCGGCCGGCCGTCGAAGGCCGGGCCGCCCCGCGCCGTCGTGCTGATTGCAATCCCCGGAATGGCTCGTGCGGAGCGGGGCTTCGCCGACCGAATACAGCCGCGCCCTGCCGCGGCGAGGTGACCCGTGACCGACCCCATGTCCGACGACACGTCCGACCGTACGCCCGAGCCCGTGACGCTGGCGAGCCTGCAGGCCGCCGAGGCCGCGGCCGAGGAGAGCACGCCGATGACCGCGCCCGAGATCGACGACGGCGGCTTCCGCGCCCTCGGCCTCCATCCGTCCATCCTGGACGCGCTGACGGCGCTGGGCTACGAGGAGCCGACGCCCATCCAGCAGGCCGCGATCCCGACGCTGCTCGCCGGCCGCGACCTGCTGGGCCAGGCGGCCACGGGCACGGGCAAGACGGCCGCGTTCGCGCTGCCGCTGCTGCACCGGCTGATGGCGCAGGGCGACCGCGGGATCGAGCGCCGCCGCGCGCCGGGCGCGCTGGTGCTGGTGCCGACGCGCGAGCTGGCGATGCAGGTCGCGGAGGCGATCCACAAGTACGGGAAGGGCTTCGGCGCGCGCGTGCTGGCCGTCTACGGCGGCACGCCGATGGAGCAGCAGCTGCGCGCGCTGGCGCGCGGCGTGGACGTGGTAGTCGGCACGCCGGGCCGCCTGCTCGACCACATCAACCGCCGCTCGCTCGACCTCTCGCACGTCGTCACCGCGGTGCTCGACGAGGCGGACGAGATGCTCGACATGGGCTTCGCCGACGAGCTGGAGGCGATCCTCGAGAAGCTGCCGCCGGCGACCGAGGGGCGGCAGACGGCGCTGTTCAGCGCGACCATGCCGCCGCGCATCGCGGCCATCGGCGCGCGCCACCTGCACGAGCCGGAGCGCGTGGCGATCGCGCGCGAGCGCGTGGCGCCGGGCGCCGCGCCGCGCGTGCGCCAGATCGCGTACGTCGTGAACCGCCAGCACAAGCTGGCGGCGCTCGGCCGCGTGCTCGACATGGAGGCGCCGACGTCGGCGATCGTCTTCTGCCGCACGCGCGGCGAGGTGGACGAGCTGACGGAGTCGCTGGCCGGCCGCGGCTACCGCGCGGAGGCGCTGCACGGCGGCCTGTCGCAGGACCAGCGCGACCGCGTGATGCGCCGCTTCCGCGAGGGGAACACCGAGCTGCTGATCGCCACGGACGTGGCGGCGCGCGGCCTGGACGTCGAGCAGCTGTCGCACGTCGTGAACTACGACCTGCCGAACTCGCCCGACGTCTACACGCACCGCATCGGCCGCACGGGGCGCGCGGGGCGCGAGGGCGTGGCCATCACGCTGGCGCAGCCGCGCGAGCACCGCCTGCTGCGCAACATCGAGGAGCTCACCGGCCAGCCGATCCGCGTCGAGGCGGTGCCGTCGGTCGTGGACCTGCGCACGCGCCGCCTGGAGCTGCTGCGCGCGTCGCTGCGCGAGGCGATCGTCGCCGACGGCTTCGACCAGTACCGCGCGGTCGTCGAGTCGCTGGCCGAGGAGTTCGACATCATGGATGTCGCGATGGCGGCCGTGCAGCTCGCGCACGCGGCCGAGGGCGGCGCGGCGGAGGGCGAGGACGCGGAGGAGATCCCGTCGCTCAGCTTCCCGTCGGGGCGCGGCGGTCCGCGCGACGCGCGCGGGCGCGACGGCCGCGGCCCGCGGCAGGACCGCTTCGGCGGGCGCGATCGGGGCGTTCGCGGCGCTCGCGGCGACCGCGGCGACCG
>CBHYLO010000390.1:0-4998 GCA_966128675.1 uncultured bacterium
CGGGACGGCCGGCGTCGCGTTCGACCCGTGCTACCACCTCGCGTGCGACACGTTCTCGAACGCGAGCCTCACGTCCCTCGACCAGCTGACCGACGCGGCCGCCCACGGCGTGCTCCTGCTCTCGCGCCGCAACTTCACGAAGGAGCCGCTGGCGACGCCGTAGCCGGCTTGCGGGGTCGACAAACTATGCGCATAGTACGAAGCGGGGGGGGGGGGGGCGGCGGGCGGGGGGCGGGGGGGGGGGGGGGGCGGGGGGGGGCCGGGAGGGTCCGCGGGCGGGGGGGTCCCACAAACTCTCCCCCTCGTCCGCCGGGCGGGGGCGCCCGCGGCGCCGCTTCTGCAGGTGGGTGGGCGACCTCGCGGGAGACGCGCATGGACCGCCGGACGCGTGGGATCGGAAGCCAGGTGGCCGTGGTCGCGGCCGCCGTCCTCGCCATCGGCTGCGGCGGCGCGGCCCGCGCCCGCCGCGCGGCCGACGCGCGCGCGCTCGCGGACGCCGACGCGCAGCGGCTCGCGGGGTGCTACGACTGCCTGCGCGCGGCGCGCGACACGTACGAGCGCCTGGCCGCGGGAGGCGGCGCCGACTCGGTGCGCGTGCGGCTGTTCGAGGCCGAGGTGCTGCTGGCGCTGCGCGAGAAGGAGCTGGCGCTCGACGCGACGCCGACGATCGCGCGCGCGCGGGCGCTGGCGCCGCGGCTGCCCGCCTCGCTGGACGCCGCCCGCGTGCTGACGATGGTGGACGCGGTGCTGCCCGATCCCGACGGCATCCCGCTGCAGGTCATGGCCGGCCACCGCCGGCGCAACCTGCCCGCGCTCGGCCGCATCGACGACGACGTGCGGTGGCTGGCGGCGAGCGGCTGGTCGCCCGCGGCGCGCAGCTACGTCGCGCTCGCGCTGGAGTGCTCCAACGGGCGGCGTCCGAAGGAGCGGCCCGCCGGCGATCCGCCGCTCGTCACGTACCGCATGAGCTTCTGCGCGCGCGTGGACACCGCGGCGCTGCGCCGCGTGCACGAGCAGGTGCCGGGCTTCGTCGAGACCGCGTACTACCGCGCGCAGTCCGCGACCGGCCTGGCGGCGGAGACGGGCGGCGGCGAGGCACGCGCGCTGTTCGACGTCGCGTACGCGCGCTTTCCCGGGGCGCCGGGGCTGACGTTCGCGTTCGGGTGGCTGGAGACCGTCGTCGGCGACTGCGAGGCCGCGGTGCGCCGCTACGACGAGACGATCGCGCGCCAGCCGGCGCACGAGCGCGCGTGGCTGCAGCGCACGGTCTGCCTGTCGGCGATGCACCAGGACTCGGCCACCATCGAGTCGGCGACGCGCCTGATCGCGCTGCGCTCCGCGTACTCGAGCGACGGCTACTACTGGCGCGCGCTGAGCCGGCTGCGGCGCGCCGAGCTGACCGCCGCGCGCGGCGACGCCGACACCGCGAAGGCGCGCAGCCGCGCGGCGAACGTGCTGACGCTGGCCGGCGTGATCGAGCACGACCAGGGCGACCTGCCGGTCGCCGAGCAGGACCTGCGCGAGGCGCTCGCGGCGCCCAGCGGGCCGGCGAACTGCACGGCGGCGTCGTACCTGGCGCGCGTGCTCTCGCGGGTGGAGCGGTGGCGCGAGTCGGCGACGCACTTCGAAGGCGCGATGGGCTGCTTCGACGGCAAGGTGGCGCAGCTGCGCGCGCGCATCGAGGAGCTGCTCGCGAACGCGGCGCGCAACCCGGCGTACACGGCCGCGCGCGTGGCGCGGCTGGCGGCCGACAGCGCGGAGCAGCGGCGCAGCTACCACACGTCGGCGTTCAACGCCGCGAGCATGCACGCGCGCACGGGCGGGTTCGCGCGTGCGCAGGAGCTGCTCGACATCGCGGCGCGCGACACCGCGCGCGCCGACGTGATCGCGAAGCTGCGCGAGGCGATGAAGGCGCGGCCGGTGGCGCGCACGGGCGGGCGCTGACGTCGGCGTTCGTGGAGCCGACCGCGCGCGCGCGACGAGGGGCGCGTGCGGGCGCGGTTGCCGCGTCCCGCGCATCGCGCCAACTTGGCCGCGCCCTCCCCCGCGCCCACCCGTCGGCGGCGACGCACGCCGCCCAGGATCCGACCATGCGCCGCACCGTCCGCATCGCTCTCGTGGCCCTCGCCGGCGCCACGCCCGCCGTCGCGCAGCCGCCCGCCGCCGCGACCCCACGGCTGCTGCGCGCCGAGGACCTGTATCGCGTGCGCGGCGTGCGCGATCCGCAGCGCTCGCCCGACGGGCGCTGGGTGGCGTACACCGTCTCCACGCCCGACTCGGCGAAGGACCGCTCGGACGCCGACCTGTGGATGACCAGCTGGGACGGCGCGCAGACGCTGCGGCTCACGTGGACGCCGGAGTCGGAGAGCTCGCCGCGCTGGAGCCCCGACAACCGGTGGCTCGCGTTCGTGTCGGGGCGGCAGGAGGGGAAGGGCGGGCAGGTGTGGCTGCTCGACCGGCGCGGCGGCGAGGCGCAGCGCGTCACGCAGATCAAGGGCGGCGTGTCGGACCTCGTGTGGGCGCCGGACGCGAAGCGGTTCGCCGTCGTCGTGGACGAGGAGACCGACTCGCTGGCGCGGCGCGACACGACCGAGAAGAAGACGCCCCCGCCGGTCGTCGTCGACCGGTACGCGTTCAAGCGCGACATCCAGGGCTACCTGGGCACGAAGCGCACGCGCGTCGCGGTGTTCGACCTCGCCGCGCGCACGCTCGACACGCTGGCGCACGGCGCGACCGACGACGAGTCGCCCAGCTGGTCGCCCGACGGGACGCGCATCGCGTTCCTGCGCGAGACGCTGGCGGAGCCGGGGCAGCCGAGCGCCACGGCGCTGGTGGTGGTGCCCGCGAGGGGCGGCGAGGCCGTGCGCCTGACGGGGACCATGCCCGTCGGCTCCGCGCGCCCCGCGTGGAGCCCCGACGGGCAGACCCTCGCGTTCACGCGCGCGGACGAGGCGAAGTACTCCGCCTACGTGCAGGCGGCGCTGATGGTGGTCGCCGCCGACGGGCGCACGCCGCCGCGCGCGGTCGCGCCGTCGCTCGACCGGCCGGTCGCGTCGCCCGCGTTCACGCCGGACGGGCGCGCGGTGCTGGTCACCGTCGTCGACGACCGCCGCCGCTACCTCGCGCGCATCGCGCTCGCGGACGGCGCGGTGACGCCGGTGCTCGACGGGCGCCGCGTGGTGAGCGACTTCAGCGCGCCCGCGGCGGCGGCCGACGGCGGGGCGGCGGTGCTGCTCGCGACGCCGGAGCGCGCGCCCGAGGTGTACGCGCTGGAGGCGGGCGGCACGCTGCGCCCCCTGTCGCGCCAGAACGACTCGCTGTTCGCGTCGCTCGCGCTGGGCACCACGGAGGACGTGACGTCGCGCAGCGCGGACGGCACCGAGGTGCACTCGATCCTGCACCGGCCGCCCAACGCGCCCGCGGGCACGCGGCTGCCGCTCGTGCTCTACATCCACGGCGGGCCGAACGGGCAGGACCAGTACGAGTTCCACCACACGCGCCAGCTCCTCGCCGCGCGCGGCTACGCGGTGCTCGCGGTGAACTACCGCGGCAGCAACGGCCGCGGCGCCGCGTACCAGAAGGCGATCTTCGCCGACTGGGGCAACCGCGAGGTGAAGGACATCCTCGGCGCCGTCGACCGCGTGGTCGCGATGGGGATCGCGGACCCCGACCGGCTGGGCATCGGCGGGTGGAGCTACGGCGGCATCCTCACCGACTACACGATCGCGACGACCAAGCGCTTCCGCGCGGCGATCAGCGGCGCGGGGAGCGCGCTGCAGCTCTCGATGTACGGCTCGGACCAGTACGTGACGCAGTACGAGTTCGAGCTCGGGCGGCCGTGGGAGAAGCCGGCGCTGTGGACGAAGCTCTCGTACCCGTTCTTCCACGCCGACCGCATCACCACGCCGACGCTGTTCATGGTGGGCGAGCGCGACTTCAACGTGCCCGCCATCGGCAGCGAGCAGATGTACCAGGCGCTGCGCACGCTGGGCGTGCCGACGCAGCTGGTGCTCTACCCGAACCAGTACCACGGCATCTCGACGCCGAGCTACCAGGTGGACCGGCTGCGGCGCTGGGTGGGGTGGTACGACCGGTGGCTCCAGCCGCGCCCCGCCGCCGCGGCGGCCGCGGCGCAGTCGGCGCCCTGAACGCGAGCGGTCGGCGTCACAGCTTGTGCGTCGACAGCAGCAGGCTGGTCTCCGAGCTCGAGATCCCGCGGATCTCGCGGATCCGGCGCAGCGCCTCGTCGAACGCCTCCAGGCTGTCGGTCGCCAGCTCGGCCACGATGTCCCAGCGGCCGTTGGTGGTGTGCAGCGCGCGCACCTCGGGGTAGCCGCGCAGCGTCTTCAGGATCTCGCGGGCGCGCTCCCCCTCGACCGCGATCATCATCACGGCGCGCACCGGCTGCGGCTCGGCGTCGGGCGTGGTGCGGACCGTGAAGCCGAGGATGATCCCGCGCTCGGTCAGCCGGTCGATGCGGTTCTGGACCGTGCCGCGCGAGACCTTCAGCTGCTGGGCGAGGCTGGCGACCGAGGCGCGGGCGTTCTCGCGCAGCAGGCCGACGAGGCGGAGGTCGGTGGCGTCCATGGCGCATGAGTGCGCCGGGTTGCACAGAATGTCAACGAACGCTGGCGAATCGCGAGAAAGACCGCACGGATCGCGCGCTCTTCTGGCTTGTTGCTGACGTCGCCGGCCGGCATCCTGGGCGCAGGGACCGGCGACGCGCGCCGGCCCCCGCCGACCGATGCCCCTGCCGATGTCCGCCGCGACCCTGTCCGTTGCCCATCCCGGCCCCCGGCCGCGCCACGACGCCGGCGAGGCCGGAGCCCCCGCCGACGCCCGCCGCCGGGTGCGCGACGTCCACGTCGTCGGCGTCCCGATGGACCTCGGCGCCAGCCGCCGCGGGGTGGACATGGGGCCGTCGGCGATGCGGCTGGCCGGGGTCGCGGAGCGGCTGCGATCGCTCGGGCACGCGGTCGAGGACCACGGCAACGTCCG
>CBHYLO010000391.1:0-4981 GCA_966128675.1 uncultured bacterium
CCGCCCCCCGCGGGGCGGGGGGGCCCGGGGGGCCGCCCCCCCCCGCCGCGGGGGGCGCGCCCGCGCCCGCGGCCGTGGGCCTCGCGCCGACGCTGGGCGCGCGCCTCGACTCGCTGATGCGCGCGTCGCTCGCGGCGGGCGCCGCGCCGGGCGGCGCGCTCGCGGTCGGGCGGTACGGGCGGCTCGTGCACCTGAAGGGCTACGGCTCGACCGACTGGCCCGACGGCGCGCCGCGCGTGGACGCCGCGACGCTCTACGACCTCGCGTCGCTCACCAAGGTCGTGGCGACGACGACGGCGGCGATGCTCCTCGAGGAGGAGGGGCGGCTGGACCTCGCGCAGCCGGTGCGCGCGTACGTGCCCGAGCTGAGCGCGCCCGACAAGGTCGGCATCACCGTGCGCATGCTGCTGACGCACCAGGGCGGGCTGGAGGCGTACGCGCCGCTCTACCGCCAGCACCGCGGCCGCGCGGCGTACCTCGCGCAGATCAACGCGCGCCCGCTGCGTTCCGCGCCCGGCACGCAGACGGTGTACAGCGACTGGGACATGGTGCTCCTGCAGGCGGTGATCGAGCGCATCACGGGACAGACGCTGGACGCGTTCGTCGCCGAGCGCGTGTTCGCGCCGCTGGGGATGCGCGACACGCGCTTCACGCCCGACACCGCGGACGCCGCGCTGCGCCGCCGCATCGCGCCGACGATGGTGGACACGTCGCGCGGCGGCCTGCAGTGGGGCACGGTGCACGACGGCAACGCGTGGGCGATCGGCGGCGTCTCGGGCCACGCCGGCCTGTTCTCGTCGGCGCGCGACCTCGCCGTGTTCGCGCAGATGCTGCTGAACGGCGGGAGCTACCGCGGCGTGCGGCTGCTGAAGCCGCAGACCGTCGCGCGCTGGACGTCGCCGCAGGGGCCCGCGTCCAGCCGCGCCCTGGGGTGGGACACGCCGGCGCCGAACAGCAGCGCGGGGCAGTTCTTCTCGCCGCGCAGCTTCGGGCACACGGGCTTCACGGGCACGTCGCTGTGGATGGATCCCGAGCGCGGCGTCTTCGTCGTGCTGCTGCTGAACCGCGTGCACTCGCGCGGCGAGGGGACCCTGCACCCCGCGCTGCGGCGGCAGGTGGCGGACGCGGTGCAGCGCGCGGTCACCGACGCCCCGCTGATCCTCTGGGAGACGCCGACGCTGCCCGCGGGCGTCTCGGCGCCGTGAGCCGCGCGGTGCGCGTCGTCGCGCCGCTCGCGCTCGCGCTGGCGCTGGCGCTCGCGCTCGTGGGGCGCGGGGCGGCGGCGCAGGCGCGTGCGACGTGGGGCGACACGCTCGTCGCCGCGCCGCCCGAGGCTGCGGGCTTCACGCCGACGCTGCGCGCGCAACTCGACTCCGCGATGCGCGCGCTGGTCGCGGAGGCGAAGGTGCCGGGCGCGGTGCTCGCCGTCGGGCGGCGCGGGCGGCTGGTCCACCTGCAGGGCTACGGCACGACGGACTGGCGCGCGGGCGCGCCGGCCGCGGACGCGTCCACGCTCTACGACCTCGCGTCGCTCACGAAGGTCGTCGCGACCACCACCGCCGCGATGGCGCTGGAGGACGCGGGACGGCTGGACCTCGACCGGCCGGTGCGCCGCTACGTGCCGGAGCTGGATGCGCGCGACAAGGCGGGGATCACGGTGCGCATGCTGCTCACGCACCGCAGCGGGCTGGAGGCGGGCGCGTCGCTCTACGAGCACGTGCGCGGCAAGGAGGCCTACGTGCGCGCGATCAACGCGCGCCCCGTGCAGGCGCCGCCCGGCGCGCACACGGAGTACGGCGACTGGAACATGGTGCTCCTGCAGGCGGTGATCGAGCACGTGACCGGCCGCCCGCTGGACGTCTTCGCGCGCGACCGGATCTTCCGGCCGCTCGGCATGCGCGACGCGCGCTTCCGCCCCGACACGTCGGACCACGCGCTGCGCCGCCGCATCGCGCCCACCGACGTCGCGTGGGGCGTGGTGCACGATCCCAACGCCCGCGCGATGGGCGGCGTGTCGGGGCACGCGGGCCTGTTCGCGACCGCGCGCGACCTCGCGGTGTTCGCGCAGGCGATGCTGAACGGCGGCCGGTACGGCACCGCGCGCATCGCGTCGCCGGCGACGGTCGCGCGCTGGACCGCCGCCCAGCGCGCCGACGCCAGCCGCGCGCTCGGCTGGGACACGTCGCTGTCGCCGGCGACCGGGGCGGGGACGCTCTTCTCGCGCCGCAGCTACGGGCACACGGGCTTCACGGGCACCTCGCTCTGGATCGACCCGGACCGCGAGCTGTTCGTCGTGCTGCTGCTGCACCGGGTCCACCAGCGCGGCGAGAGCGTGGGGATCGGCGGGGCGCGGCGCCGCGTGCACGACCTGGTGCAGCAGGCGGTCGTGGACGGGCTGCGCGTGCGGAAGGAGCCGGGGGGCGAGACGCCGGACGGGGGCTGACGGCCCTGCGGGCTGCGGACTGCGGACTGCGGATTCGCTCCGTGCCCTCGGCGGCCAGCGTCGCGCCGTGGCTGACACGAACTACTCTTTCGGATACGGATGCTCCGGATCTGAACGGATGAGACGGATCGCTCCTCTCGGGTGCATGGCGCGTCGCCGCCACGCGGAGCGATCCGTTGGATCCGTCTCATTCGGAGCATCCGTAGCTCCCAGTTCGCCGACCCACGCCCGGCGCATGGGACGAAGTCGCCACGGGGAGCGATCCGAAGCATCCGAAGCAGATCCGGAGCATCCGAACCCCTCGTTCGCCGACCAGTACCCGGCGCGCCGGCGCCGCAGGAACCCGAGCCGGCCGGCGGGGTCGAAAAGCGGACCTAAGTCGTTATGTTGCAAGGGCCCCGGGCACGCTCCAGTCCCCGGGGCGCCAGCCGCACGCCCCTCCCGCGGCCCGTCCCGCAGTCGCTTCGCCGCATGTCCTCGACGCTCAGCTCGACCTCCACCGATCCCTTCCTCCTGCCGGCCGACGACGCCGAGCGGTCGGCCGACGCGCTGGCCGAGCGGCTGCGCGCCGCCGCCGAGCTGCTGGAGGCGATCGTCGACGACCGCGCGCTGCTGGCGCGCGTGTCGCCCGAAGAGCGCACGCGCCTGCTGAAGGCGGCCGGCCAGGTCTCGCGCCCCGACGGCATCGAGCGCCGCCAGCTGGTGAAGGCCAGCAAGCGCCAGCGCAAGGCGACGCGCGTCGAGCGCGCCGAGTCCGTGCTGAACGCGACCGGCATCCGCAAGCTGCGCCGCGAGCCCGTCTTCACCGCGCAGAACTACTTCCCGCCGGTGAACTTCGAGCAGCAGGACGTGGAGGGTGATCCCGAGTTCCGCGAGGCCGTCGAGCCGCAGAACTGCTACATCTGCAAGCGCGACTACTCGGCCATCCACCACTTCTACGACCAGCTCTGCCCCGAGTGCGCGGAGCTGAACTACCGGAAGCGCACCGAGCTGGCCGACCTCACGGGCCGCGTGGCGCTGCTGACCGGCGGGCGCGTGAAGATCGGCTACCAGGCCGGCCTCAAGCTGCTGCGCGCGGGCGCGTCGCTCATCGTCACGACGCGCTTCCCGCGCGACTCGGCCGCGCGCTACGCGGCGGAGCCGGACTTCGCGGAGTGGGGCCACCGGCTCGAGGTCTTCGGGCTCGACCTGCGCCACACGCCCAGCGTCGAGGCGTTCTGCCACCACCTGCTGCAGACGCGCGACCGGCTGGACTTCATCATCAACAACGCCTGCCAGACCGTGCGCCGGCCGCCCGACTTCTACGCCCACATGATGGCGGGCGAGACGGCGGCGCTGCACGACCTGCCGGAGAGCGCGCGTCGCGTGCTCGGCGCGTACGAGGGGCTGCGCGGCTACCGCATGCTGCCCGAGGGCGGCGCGGAGGACGCGGGCCTCGCGCTGGCGACGACCGACGCGCGCATGGCGGCGCAGGTGGCGGGCGTGGCGCGCGCGGCGGCGGTGGCCGGCCTCACGCACGCGGCCGAGCTGTCGCAGGTCGCACTGCTCCCCGAGGAGCGCGAGGCGCAGGCGCACCTCTTCCCCGAGGGGCGCCTCGACCAGGACCTGCAGCAGGTGGACCTGCGCGACCGCAACTCGTGGCGCATGCAGATGGACGAGGTGCCGTCGGTCGAGCTGCTGGAGGTGCAGCTCGTGAACGCCGTCGCGCCCTTCCTCATCAACGCGCGCCTCAAGCCGCTGATGACGCGCACGCCGGAGCGCGACAAGCACATCGTGAACGTGTCGGCCGTCGAGGGGCAGTTCTACCGCCGCTTCAAGACGACGCGCCACCCGCACACGAACATGGCCAAGGCCGCGCTGAACATGATGACGCGCACCTCGGCCGCCGACTACCACAGCTCGGGCATCCACATGAACGCGGTGGACACGGGCTGGGTGACGGACGAGGACCCGGTGGAGATCGCGGCCCGCAAGACGGCCGAGCACCGCTTCCACCCGCCGCTCGACATCGTGGACGGCGCGGCGCGCATCGTCGATCCCATCATCGCCGGGATCAACACCGGCGAGCACACGTGGGGGCAGTTCCTGAAGGACTACAAGCCGACGGACTGGTAGTCGGGACGGCGCAGCGGGCTGCGGGCTGCGGATCCGAACGACGACTGCATGAAGACAGAATGACCAGGAGGCTCCGTGTCGTGCGCTGCTCCAAGCGCCGGTGTGGAGCCTCGTGGTCATCCTGTCTGGTTGTCCGGGGTAGGCGTGCGACCGAGCCGTGTCATGGCCTTCGCAGGTCGGCGAACCGGGGGCTACGGATGCTCCGGATGAGACGGATGCTCCGGATCGCTCCGCGAGGCGGCGACGCCCCATGTACTCCGAGGAGCGATCCGAATGATCCGGCTCATCCGGAGCATCCGTATCCTGACGAGTAGTTAGTGTCTGCCGGGTGCGACACCGGCCGCCGAGGGCTCGGAGCAGAGCCGCAGCCCGCAGCTCCCGGCGCGAGGAGCCCGGAACGGGGCGCCGGGGCTCGATGCAAAC
>CBHYLO010000392.1:0-4958 GCA_966128675.1 uncultured bacterium
GACGAGCGCGCGCTCTGGGACGCGCTGCTCGCGCCCGCGCCCGGCGCTGATGCGCTGGTCGAGCGCACCGGGCTGCCGGTCCGCCGCTGCATCACCGCGCTCACCGCCCTGGAGCTCGCGGGGCTGGTCGAGAGCCGCTGGAGCGGCGAGATCGCCCGGCGCTAGCACCGGCAGCCGCCGCGCGCTGCGACCGACGCCGCCGACCGCGCGCATCCTCGCGCCTCCAGAGGGGTACATTGCCGGGCCTGGAAGCCCGCCCCGCCGTCCCCGGTCCTTGCGCCACGTCTACGTCCACGTCCCGTTCTGCGCGCGCCGCTGCTCGTACTGCGACTTCGCGATCGCGGTCCGCGCCCGCGTGCCCGTGGACGAGTACCTCGGCGCCCTCGAGGGCGAGCTGACCCTGCGCCTCGGCCCCGCGCCGTCGTCCGGCGCGCGCCCCGCCATCGACACGCTCTACTTCGGCGGCGGCACCCCGTCGCGCCTGGGCGCCGAGGGCGTGGCGCGCGCGGTCGCGCTGGTCACCCGCTGGTTCCGCCTCGCCGACGGGGCCGAGGTGACGATCGAGGCGAACCCGGACGACGTCACCGCCGACGCCGTGGCCGCCTGGCGCGCCGCGGGCGTCAACCGCCTCTCGCTCGGCGGCCAGACCTTCGACGAGGCGGCGCTGCGCTGGATGCACCGCACGCACGACGGCGGGCAGACCGCGCGCGCCATCGCGACCGCCCGCGACGGCGGCATCGACGACCTCTCGCTGGACCTCATCTTCGCGCTGCCGGCCGAGGTGCCCCGCGACTGGGAGGCGGACGTCGCGCGGGCGCTGGAGCTCGGGCCCACCCACCTCTCGCTCTACGGGCTCACGGTCGAGCCGGGGACGCCGCTGGGCCGCTGGGCCGACCGCGGCGAGGTCGGCGAGGCGGACGAGGACCGCTACGCCGCGGAGTTCCTCCACGCGCACGAGGCGCTCGCGGCTGCGGGCTTCGAGCACTACGAGGTGTCGAACTTCGCGAAGCCGGGTCGGCGCGCGCGCCACAACTCGGCCTACTGGTCAGGCGCGCCCTACCTCGGCCTCGGCCCGTCCGCGCACGGCTTCGACGGCACCGAGCGCCGCTGGAACGTCGCCGCATACGCCTCCTGGGTCCGGGCGGTGGCCGAGGGCCGCGATCCCCTCGAGGGGCGCGAGACGCTCGACGAGGGCATGCGGGCGGCCGAGTCGGTCTACCTGGGCCTGCGGACGACCGACGGGCTGGTGCTCGACGCGTCCGAGGCCGGGCGCGCGTCCCGCTGGCAGGAGGCGGGGTGGGCGGAGCGTGTCGGCGACCGCCTGCGCCTCACCGCGCCCGGGTGGCTCCGACTCGACGCCCTGGCGGCGGACTTGACGGTCGCCCGAAGTCGTTCCTAGGATTGTACTTATGTCGTCCAACGAGCTCTCCGAGCGAGAGCGCCGCGTGCTCGAGGCGGTCATCCAGAGCTACGTCGCCACCGCCGAGCCGGCCGGATCGCGCATGATCGCGCGCGGGTTCGGCCTCGGCGTGTCCGCCGCGACCATCCGCAACACGATGAGCGACCTGGAGGCGAAGGGGTTTCTCTACCACCCCCACACCTCCGCCGGCCGCGTCCCGACGCACAAGGCGTATCGCCTGTACGTCGACTCGCTGATGCACGTCGCCCCGCTCGACGCGCTGGGGCAGGCGCGGCTGAAGGAGGAGCTCGCCGGCGCCTCGACCATCGAGACGATCCTCCGGCGCGCCGCCCAGTCGCTCGGCGTCCTGACGCAGGAGCTCGGCGTCGCCGTGAGCCCGCGCTTCGAGGAGGCCGCGCTGCGGCGCATCGACCTCGTGCGGCTCGCCAGCGACCGCGTGCTGATGGTGCTGACGCTCGACCGCGGCGCCATCCGCACGATCTTCGTCGAGGTGCCCGGCGAGATCGCCGAGGACGCGGTGAGCGAGGTCGCGCGCGTGCTGACCGAGCGGCTGGCCGGCCTGACGCTGCGCGACGTCTGCGCGACGCTCCCCGAGCGCCTGCGCGACGCCACGCCGCGCCCCGAGGCGGAGGAGCTGCTGAACATCTTCATCTCCGGCGGCGGACAGCTCTTCGACCGCGCGACCAGCGACGACGGGCAGGTCGTGCTCGGCCAGCCGTCGCTGCTGGCCGAGCAGCCGGAGTTCGCGTCCGGCGAGCGGCTACGCCGCCTTCTGGAGCTGACCGAGACGCGCGACGAGCTGGCGGTGCTGCTGCGCCAGCGCGAGGGCGCGGCCGGCCTCTCGATCACGATCGGCAGCGAGCACGGCGATCCGCGGCTCGACCCGTTCACGGTCGTGACGGCGGAGTACCATGCGGGTGGGCTGTCCGGCGTCATCGGCGTCATCGGCCCCACGCGCATGCCCTACGAGAAGGTCGTCTCGCTCGTCAGCCACACGTCTCGGCTGGTCTCCGACCTGCTGCACTGAACCGCTCTCGCTGTCCCGCACGACGGCGCTCGCACGCCATGACACATCATCCCGTCCGCGGGAGCACATAGAAGAATGGCCGACCTCTACGAACAGCTCGCCGTCGCGCGCGATGCGTCCGACGACGACATCAAGAAGGCGTACCGCAAGCTCGCGATGCAGTGGCATCCCGACCGCAACAACGGGTCGAAGGACGCCGAGGAGCGCTTCAAGCTCATCACCGAGGCGTACGACGTGCTGCGCGATCCGCAGAAGCGCGCCGCGTACGACCGCTACGGCGACGCCGCGTTCCAGCGCGGCGGCATGGGCGGCGGCATGGGCGGCATGCACCACGTCGACCTGTCCGAGGCGCTGAACATCTTCATGCGCGACTTCGGCGGCTTCTCCGGGCTGGGCGACCTGTTCGGCCAGCAGGGCGGCCGCGGCGCGGGCCCGCGCACCGGCGGCGACGTGAAGATCGGCATCCCGCTGACGCTCGCGGAGGTCGCGACCGGCGTCGAGAAGACGGTCGTCGCGAAGCTGCTGGACGGCTGCGACAAGTGCGAGGGCAGCGGCGCGGAGCCCGGCTCGAAGCCGGAGCGCTGCACCACGTGCGCCGGCACCGGCGAGGTGCGCCGCGCGCAGCGCTCGTTCTTCGGGCAGTTCGTCAGCGTCGCGCCGTGCCCCACGTGTGCGGGCGAGGGCACCGTCATCGCCACGCCGTGCAAGAAGTGCAAGGGCGACGGCCGCGTGCGCGCGGAGAAGACGATCAAGGTCGGCATCCCGGCCGGCGTCGCGACGGGGCAGTACATGACGCTGCGCGGGCAGGGCAACGTCGGCCCGCGCGGCGGCCCGCGCGGCGACGTGATCGTGCTGTTCGAGGTCGAGGAGGACGAGCGGTTCGAGCGCGACGGCGAGGACCTCTACACCGAGGTGCTGCTGAACTACGGGCAGCTCGTGCTGGGCGCCGACGTGATGGTGCCCGGCGTGACGGGCGAGCTCTCGCTGCGCGTGCCGTCGGGGACGCAGAGCGGGCAGGTGTTCCACCTGAAGGGCCGCGGGCTGCCGCGCGTCAACGCGAGCGGCGTCGGCGACCTGCACGTGCGCGTGCAGCTGTGGACGCCCGACAAGCTGTCGGCGCGCGAGGAGCAGCTCGTGCGCGAGCTCGCCGAGCTGCAGCAGTCCGCGCCCACGAGCGGCCGCTCGAAGGGCTTCTGGTCGAAGATGAAGGAAGCGCTGGGCGCGTGAGCGACTCCGCCGACACTCGCCCCTGGTTCGCCGTGCGCGCGCGTCCGCGCGGCGGCGCCGACGCCGCGCAGGCCGTCGTCTCCGCGCTGTTCGCGGCGGGCTCGCAGGGCGTGCAGGAGGACGGCGACACGGTCCTCACGCAGTTCCCGCCCGACGCCGACGTCGACGCCATTCGCGCCGCGGTGCTCGACGCCGATCCGAGCGCCGACGTCGCGATCTCGCCCGCCGATCCCGTCGACTGGACGGAAGGCTGGAAGGCGCTCATCGGCGCGCACGAGCTGGGCGGCCTCGCGGTCGTCCCTCCGTGGCTGTCCGAGGGGCGCGAGCCCGCGACGACGATCGTCATCGATCCGGGCATGGCGTTCGGCACCGGCGACCATCCCACCACGCGCGGCGTCGTGCGGCTGATGCAGGGCGTCGTGCGCGCGGGTGACGTCGTCGCGGACCTCGGTGCCGGCAGCGCGGTGCTCGCGATCGCCGCGGTGAAGCTCGGCGCCGCGCGCGTCGCCGCGATCGAGTACGACCACGACGCGATCGAGAACGCCGAGGAGAACGTCGCGCGCAACGGCGTGGCCGGACGCGTGACCGTGATCGAGGGCGACGCGAACGTGCTGCTGCCGCTCGTCGCGCCGGTGCGCCTCGTGCTCGCGAACATCATCTCCAGCGTGCTGGTGGAGCTGATGCCGGCCATCGACGCCGCGCTCGCGCCCGACGGCGACGTGATCCTCAGCGGCATCCTGTGGGAGGAGCGCGACGCGATGCTGCGGGTGAGCGCGGCGCGCGGTTGGCGCGCGGTGGCCGAGGACCACGAGGACGTGTGGTGGAGCGTCCGCTGCGAGCGGGCGTGAGGGCGTCGTGATGGCGCGCGTCGCGGCGCCCACGGTCGCGACCTTCGTCGCGCACGAGCCGCTCGTCGGCGGCGCGCAGCTCACGCTCGGCGAGGACGCGGCCCATCACATGCGCGTCCGCCGGCTCGACGTCGGCGACGCGGTCGCGCTGCGCGACGGGGCGGGGCACTCGGGTGAGGGCCGCCTCGTGCGGCTCGCGAAGAGCCACGCGGTCGTGGAGCTGGGGGCGGTCCTCGAGCACGCGCCGCCGCCGCCGGTGCACCTCGTCGTTCCCGTGGCCGACCGCGACCGCATGCTCTGGCTCGCCGAGAAGGCCGTGGAGATCGGGGTGGCGAGCTGGCGGCCGGTGCTCTTCCGCCGGTCGCGCAGCGTCGGCGCGCGCGGCGCGGGGCCCGCGTTGCAGGCGAAGGTCCGCGCGCGCATGCTCGCCGCGCGG
>CBHYLO010000393.1:0-4956 GCA_966128675.1 uncultured bacterium
TGGCGCTGCACTTCGTCTGGGTGCTGCGCACCGACGCGGCCGTGCACGAGGCGGCGCTGGTGGCCAGCGAGGAGCGCGAGCGCCGCCGCGCCGCCCGCCGCGCGGGTGGCACCGGCGTCGATCGTCGGCCCGCGCGCGACGACGACGCCGCGGACGTCCCGCCGCCGCGCCGCTGGACGCCGCCGCTGGCGCCCGTCGGGCCGGCGGCGCTGGCCATCGTCTGGAAGAACGCGGTCGCGGCGCTGCGCGCGACGGCGCTCGCGCGCGTGCTGGCGCTCTACGGCGTGGTCGCCGCCGGGCTGCTGGCGCTGTCGACGCGCGATCCGCGGCTGGCGGAGATCGTCACCGTCGTCGTCGGCGTGTGGCTCACGATGCTGCTGGTGGCCGGCCCGCTCTGGGTCCGCTTCGACCTGCGGCACGACCTCGCGCACCTCGCCGTGCTGCGCGCCTGGCCGCTGGCCGGCCGCGACGTCGTGGCGGCCGAGGTGCTGGCGTCGACGCTGGCGCTGACGGCGGCGCAGCTGGCGATCCTCGTCCTGCTCTTCGTGGCGTCGCTGGGGGCACCGTTCGCGCTCGGCTTCTCGTTCGACGAGCGGGCCGCCGGGCTCGCGACCGCCGCGCTCGGGCTGCCGGGGGTGAACGCGGCCAGCCTCACCGTGCAGAACGGGGCGGCGCTCCTCTTCCCCACCTGGGTGCGCCCGGCTGGCGGCCCGCGCGGCGTCGAGGCGATGGGGCAGAACCTGCTCTCGACCGGGCTCGCCATCGTCTTCGCCGGCGCGCTGCTGGCGCTCCCCGGCGCCGTCTCGGCGCTGCTCGCGTGGGGGCTCTGGCCGATGCTCGGCCCGTGGGCGCTGGCGCCGGCCGCGACGCTGCTGACCGCCGCCGCGACGCTCGAGCTGCGCCCGGTGCACGCCTGGCTGGGCCGCGTCTTCGAGCGCACGGACCCGAGCGCCATCGGGACGGCGCGCTGAGCCCGCGCACGGCCCCCGCGCATCACTTCGCCTGCACCGTGCGTTGACGTACGGACGGCGCGCGCCGGCACCGCCGCGTCGCCGGCGGCGCTATCTTCCCGGGGCGCCCGTTCGTTCCGACCGCGCATCCCACCGCGCATCCGCGCTGCGCTTCGTGCCGCACCCGTACCTGGAGAGTCCGTGAAGTCCGACGACGCCTACGATCCCTTCGCGGACGGCGACGAGCCCGACGACGAGTTCGACGGCGACGACATCGACGACGACGAGGAGGACGAGGACGACGACGAGGAGGATGACGAGGACGGCCCGCAGCGCCCGGCCGTCTTCATCACCACCGCGCAGCCGGTCTCGATCCGCGTCGACCGCCTGGACGACGAGCGCGCGCCCGACGGCTCGGTGCTCGGCGCGTACATCGGCGACCGGCTGGTCGCGCGCAGCGCCATGGAGCCCGAGGCGATCGAGCGCCTGCTCGGCCTCGGCCTGTTCCAGCAGCCGGTGCCGCTCGGCCTGTTCGCGTACGAGGAGGATCCGGGGCTCCAGTGCCGCCTGTTCGCGCTGGTGCCGAGCGGCACCTTCTCGGAGGCCGCGCACGCCGACGAGCCCTGGAAGGCGAGCGTGCCGAGCTACGAGGACGCGCTCAAGGCGTCCGACGACGAGGACGACGACGGTCCCCAGCTGGAGACGATCCTGCTCGGCCACATCGTGCGCTTCGCCGCCGACCGGAAGCACCCGGACGACCTGGCCGCCGAGGCGGTGGACGTGCTGCACAAGATCCTGACGGGCGGCACGCTGAGCGACGCGAACAGCAAGGCGATCGATGACCTCCTCGACAACCTCTGACGGCACGGTGTGGCGGAGGACGGAACGGCGGAGAACGATGAGGCGGAGGACGGAAGGGCGTGAGACGAAAGAGCGGACGCGACGAGCTTCGAGCTCGCAGCGTCCGCTGTTCCGTTTCACGCCCTATCGTCTTCCGCCGCCACGTCTTCCGCAGTTCCGTCCTCCGCGGGTTCGTGCCTTACGCAGCCAGCTGGTTCGCCGGCTTCCACCCCTTCGTCTTGCGTCCAGTGCGCACCAGCTCATAGCGCGCCGGCGGGAAGCCGTACACGCCGATCTCCAGCATGTCTCCGACCTGCACGATGGCCTGCTCGGCGATCGCTTCGAGCGCGTCGTCGAACGTGTCGCTCTGCACCTCCCCCGCTTCGCGGAGGGTGCCGGCCTTGCCGAGGGCGAAATTGAAGCGGGGCATGCGGTCTCCTGTGCTCGGGTCCCGGGCGCGTGGTGACACTGCCTGCCCTCTCTAACGCGAGCGGCGTGCCGGACGTGCCGGGGCTGAGTTGTAGTACCCGTGGTGCGCCGAGTCGTTCGCGCGGACCAGCGGAGGACGGACCCGCGGAGGACGAGGAAGCGGAGGACGGAACGGCGTGAAACGGGAAGGCGGACCTCTCGGCTCGAAGCTTCGAGCCAAAGGGTCCGCCCCATCGTCTCACGCTCCATCGTCCTCCGCCGTTCCGTCCTCCGCTGGTCCGTCCTCCGCAGCTCAGGGATTGAGCCAGTAGGAGAGCTTCACCAGGAACGTGTTGTTCGGGTGCAGCCCGAGCAGGTCCGAGTACTCGCGGCGCACGTTCAGGCGGTCGCTCGGATCGCTGGTGAACGCGTCGCGGCCGTGGGCCCACACGACGAACAGCGTCGAGCCGGGGCGGTACTCCCAGCGCAACACCGAGTTGGTGCGCAGCTGCTTGAAGTCCAGCCCTCCCGGATCGCGGCCGGCGCCGTACGGACGGAAGCGGTCCTCGTACGCCGCGGCGCGCGGGTTCGCCAGCTCGCGCCAGTCGGAGTACTCGCCGATCGCGATGTACGGCTGGCCGTAGAACTGGAACGAGAGCGTCGGCGACGCGGTGTAGTTCAGGCGCGTCGTCAGGTTCAGCGTCTGCTGCTCCAGCCGCGCGAACGTGTAGTGCGTCGTGTCCGCGCCGGCCACGCCGTAGTTGCCGTACCACTGCGTGTTGTCGTTCGAGCGGTTGTAGCTCAGGCCGATGGAGGCCGAGAACTGCGAGCGCAGGCGGGCGTTGATCGTGGGCTCGACCCAGTACCCGTTCGACTGCCCCTCGTCGCTGCCGTAGACGCCGGCGTAGAGGTACGGCGTCCACACCTTGCGACTGTCGCCCTCGACGCCGCCCCACGTCTCCCACGACGTCGAGCGCCGCACCGCCGGGCCGCCGCGCGCGTCGCGGTCGTCGTACACGCCGCCGAAGCCGCTGACGTTCATCCCGAAGTGGCCCCACATCATGTTCTTGAACTGCAGGTGCCAGTTCGTGTTCAGGTTCCGCTGCAGCGCCAGGCCGTCGGTCGTCCAGCTGCCCATCGCGTTGAAGTTGAAGAACGCCATGCGGAACAGCGCCGTCGGCTGCTGGATCTGGTAGGCGAACCAGTTGCGGAACATCTGCTCGTCGGCGCGCTGCTGGAACCCGAGGTCGTTGATCTCGAAGCCCGGCGAGTAGCGCTGGTAGACCGACTGGAAGCGCGTGCGCCCGCCGCCGAACTTGCTGAACGACACGCGCTCGGCGTCGCCCGTGAGGCTCGTGCGGTTCGGGTCGAGCGCGACGTCGTCGTCGGGGCGCTGGTAGCGGTGCACGCCGTCGCGCTGCAGCGCCGTGATCGCGTCGCGCGTGCCGGCCACGCGGCTCCCCGACAGCGACGTGTGCAGCTCGTAGTTGCGCTTGAAGAAGCGGTAGCGGAAGTCGAGGCCGCCCGTGTACGCGTTGCTCCGCAGGAAGCGCGCGGTCAGCGTGTCGACGTCGCGGTTCACCGCCGTGATCATCGCGCCGAAGTCGCCCTGGCCCTTGTTCAGGTCCTGCTGCGCGCGCGCGGCGAAGTAGTTGGTGCCCGGCTCGATGGTGCGGTCGCGCGTGCCGACCTCGCGCTGCGTCACGGCGTCCAGCACGCCGATCGACAGCCCGCTCGGCAGGCGGCCGGTGATCTTCGCGGCGCCCAAGATGGTCGTGTTGACCGGGCTGGACGCGTCGCCGTACGAGCCGCCGAGCTGCGGCGCGCGACCGATGCGGCGCGAGTAGAACAGGCCGCGGCAGCCCGTGTCGATGTCGTTGCAGGAGTTGCGGAAGGTGAAGATGCCCGCGCCCTCCAGGAAGAACGGGCGCCGCTCCTCGAAGAACTGCTCGAACGCGCCGAGGTTGAGCACCGCGGGGTCGGCCTCGACCTGGCCGAAGTCGGGGTTGATCGTCGCGTCGACGGTGAGGTTCGACGTCAGGCCGTACTTCAGGTCCGCGCCGACCGCCTGCTCCTGCGGGTGCGTGAAGCCCGCGTTGGTGCCCGAGCGCGCCTGCGTCACGTTCTTGGTGACGACGTACGGCGACACCTCCAGGCGGCGCGGCGTCGCGAAGCCCGCGAAGCCCGAGATCTCGCCCGCCTGCGACACGTAGCCCTGCACGTCGCGCCGGTAGAGCGGCCAGCTGATGCGCTGCCCGGTGCGCGCGACGTCGCGCACGATCATGAGGCCGAACGTGTGCGCGTCGCGCTTCGGGAAGCGCAGCTGCGACAGCGGGATGCGGAACTCGGCCACCCAGCCGGCGGAGTCGACGCGCGCCGCGCCGTCCCACACCGCGTCCCACGTCACGTCCTCGGTGGCGTCGTTGTAGACGTAGAAGTCGCGCTTCACGCCCGCCGGGTTCAGGATGAACTGGTAGGCGGTGCGGCGGTCGTGGTAGCTGTCGATGACGAGCTTCAGCTGCTCGCTCTGCGTGCGCACGTCGCGGCGGCTGAGCAGCGAGATGATGCTGTCGGGCGCGGGGTCGAACATGCGCGCGCCGACGTAGAGGTACTTGTCGTCGAACAGCACGCGCACCTCGGTCCTGAAGCGCGGGACCGCGGCGGGCGTCGGCTCGTACTCCAGGAACTGGTCGATCACCTGCGCGCCGCGCCACGCCGCGTCGTCGTCGCGCCCGTCGATCGTCGGCGCCCGCTCGGC
>CBHYLO010000394.1:0-4940 GCA_966128675.1 uncultured bacterium
GGGGTCCCCCGGGGGGGGGGGGGGCCGCGGCCCCCCCCCCCCCCGCTCTCGCCAAACCGAGCCAGGAGATTACGGGTGCTTCGCGGCCGAATCCGTCTTCATGGCCGAGTCGGCCTTCATGGCCGAATCCGTCTTCATGGTCGTGTCCATCTTCATGGCGGTGTCCATCGCGGCCGGAGCCGGGGTCATCGCCGGCGCGGCCGTGTCAGCCACCGGGGCCTCTTCCTTCGTGGAGCAGGCGGCGAGAACGAGCACGGCAGCGACGAGGGCAAGGCGCTTCATCAGCGATCTCCTGGGGGGTGGGGCGGGGGACTGTGGCGCGCACGATCGGCACACCACATATCCGCGCCCGAAATGTCGGGCTCGGATTTGGCGGGTCCAATCTCACCGGCGCGCCGGGGGCTGTCAAGGTACGCACACGGCCGGGCACCTCCGGCAAGTCGCGCGCTACCAACGCCTTTCGTCGGCGTTCCGTACGAATGGGGGCGCGGGGATCCGCCCGAACTTCCCGCCCCCGTCGCGCGTTCGGCCCGGGGCACGCGCGCGGCGCGCCGCCCCCGGCGCCGCGCGTCGCTCGAATGGATCTTGCGGCCGCCTGGCGTGTGCAATCCGTTCCATCGCCCCTCTCGGAGATCCCCGTGGCGTCACTTCCGGACACCCTGGGCGCGCTCAAGCGCTCGTCGTTCGCCTCCCGTCGCGCCCGATCCGTGAAGGACGAGGTGCGGCGCAACCTCCTCGTGCGCCTCGCCGGCGGCGGCCCGCTGTTCGAGGGCGTCCTGGGCTACGAGGAGACGGTCATGCCGCAGATCGTCAACGCGCTCCTCTCGCGCCACAACTTCATCCTGCTCGGGCTGCGCGGGCAGGCGAAGAGCCGCATCCTGCGCGCGCTCGTCGGGCTGCTCGACCCGGAGATCCCGGTGGTGGCGGGCAGTGAGGTGAACGACGACCCGTTCGCGCCGATCTCGAAGTACGCGCGCCAGCGGCTGGCGGAGGCGGGCGACGACACGCCCATCGCCTGGGTGGGGCGCGACAGCCGCTACGTCGAGAAGCTGGCGACGCCCGACGTGACGATCGCCGACATCATCGGCGACGTGGACCCGATCAAGGCGGCGCGCGGCGGGCACCTGCTCTCCGACGAGCTGACGATCCACTACGGCATGCTGCCGCGCGCCAACCGCGGCATCTTCGCGCTGAACGAGCTGCCCGACCTCGCCGGCAAGGTGCAGGTGGGCCTGTTCAACATCATGCAGGAGGGCGACGTCCAGATCAAAGGCTACCCGGTGCGGCTGCCGCTGGACGTGCTGCTCTGCTTCACCGCGAACCCCGAGGACTACACGGCGCGCGGCAAGATCATCACGCCGCTCAAGGACCGCATCGGCAGCGAGGTGGTGACGCACTACCCCGAGAGCGTGGAGCTGGGCATCGCGATCACGCAGCAG
This sequence comes from uncultured bacterium, assembly GCA_966128675.1. Classification (GTDB taxonomy): domain Bacteria; phylum Gemmatimonadota; class Gemmatimonadetes; order Gemmatimonadales; family Gemmatimonadaceae; genus Roseisolibacter. The sequence continues at coordinate 1,440 of CBHYLO010000394.1, forward strand.
GAGGCGTGGACGGCGCGCGAGGACGCCGACGGCAACGCGCTCCCCGTGCGCGTGCCGCCGCTGGTCGCGGAGGTCGTCGAGCGCGTGGCGTTCGAGGCGCGCACCGACAAGCGCGTGGACAAGCGCTCGGGCGTCTCGCAGCGCATGCCGATCACGGTGATGGAGAACGTGATCTCGAACGCCGAGCGGCGCGCGGCGCGCACGGGCGATCGCGACGTGGTGCCGCGGCTGGCCGACGTCTTCGCCGCGCTGCCCGCGATCACCGGGAAGCTGGAGCTGGAGTACGAGGGGGAGCTGGTGGGCGGGCCCACGATCGCGCGGGAGCTGATCCGCCGCGCCGCCGACGCGACGCTCAAGGCGCACGCGGGCGCGCTGCGCCTGGACGACGTCATCATCTGGTTCGACGAGGGCGGCGCGCTGCAGGTGGACGACGAGCTGCCGTCGGCGCTGGTCGCGCAGGCGTACGACACGGTGCCGGGGCTGCGCGACGCGGTGCGCGCGGGGCGGCTGGCCGCCGACGACGACCCGGGCTTCGTGGCCGCCGCGTGCGAGGTGGTGCTGGAGGCGCTGGTGGCGCGCAAGAAGATCTCGCGCTCCGACGCGGGCCAGTACGGCCGCGCGCAGAACGAGCAGCGGCGGCGGCCGGGCCAGGACCTGTTCGGCGGCGGCATGAGTGCCTGAACGGCGTCCGGCGGGCCGCCGCGGCGCCGCGCCGCCGCCCCCGACGGTGCGGCGCGCGACCGTGGACGACCTGGAGGTCGTGCTGGCGATGCGACTCGCGCTGCTGCGCGCGCACGCGGGGAACGTGGTCTACGGCCGGCTGCGCGCCGACGCGCCCGAGCGCGCCCGCCGCCTGTTCGCCGAGCAGCTCGCGTCGCCCCACGAGGCGACGTGGCTGGCCGTCGACGCGGCGGGCGCCGCGCTCGGGATCCTGCGCTGCATGGAGGGGCGCGGCTCGCCGCTGCTCGACCCGCCGCGCTACGGCTACGTCGCCTCGGTCTGGGTGGTGCCGGCGGCGCGGCGCACGGGGATCCTGCACCTGCTGCTGGCGGCCGCCGAGGCCTGGACCCGCGAGCGCGGGCTGGACGAGCTGCGGCTGCACGCCGCCGCCGACAACGCCACCGCCGTCGCGGCCTGGCAGGCGATGGGCTTCGCGGTGGCCGAGCACCTCTTCGTCCGGCGGCTGCCCCCGGACTGAGGGGCCCTCCCCCGTGCGCGATCGGCGCGGCGGCGTCATCTTCCGCACGGCCACGGGCGGTGGGGTGCCGTTGCCTCGCGCCCGCCCCCACCGTCCTCCCGCTGCCCCGCAGGCGCACGCGCCGCATCCGGGGCGCGCCCCTCCCCCGCCCGCCATGTCCGCAGCTCCCGCGACGCCCGAACCCACCCGCCGTGCGCGGTCGGGGCTCGGCATGCGCGGCCAGATGGTGCTGCTCGTCATCACCGTCGTGACGCCGTTCCTGGCGCTCTCTGCGCTGCGCGCGCGCGAGCGCGCCGTGCGCGCGCGCGAGGCGGCGGAGGCGGGCGCGCTGGCGTCGGCGCGCCTGGTGCGCGAGCAGGTGCAGGACCGCGCGCACACGATCCAGGCGCTGCTCGCGGCGACGGCGCACGCGGTGCGGCCCGCAGCCGCCGCGACGACCGCCAACGACTCGGTGCTGTACGCGATCATGCGCGGGCTCACCGGGGCGGACGCAGTGAGCAACCTCTGGGTGCACGACCTCTCGGGCGCGAACGTCGGCACGTCGCGCCGCCCGGTGCCGGCGCGCGCGGGCGTGTTCGCCGGCGACCGCCGCTACTTCCGCGACATCCTGCGCACGGGCCAGCCGACGGTGGGCGACCCGGTGCGGGTGCGCACCGACAGCACGCTCTGGACGGTGACCTTCGCGCACCCGGTGCGCGACGGCGCGGGCGCGATGCGCGGGGTGGCGCTGGGGACGGTCCAGCTGCAGACGTTCGAGCGCACGTTCGCGCAGGCGCAGCTGCCCGCCGGCGCCACCGCCACGCTCACCGACGCGCGCGGGATCGTGCTCGGCCGGTCGCGCGACGCGGCGGCCTGGGTCGGGCGCCCGCTGCACCGCGGCGCCGGCCAGGGCGTGATGGCGATGCGCGCCGAGGGCGTGGTCGAGATGACGGGGCGCGGCGGCATCCCGCACCTGGTCGCGCACACCGTGATCCCGGAGCTGGGCTGGCGCGTGTTCGTCGCGGTGCCCAGCCGCGCCGCGCTGGCCGGCGTGGACCGCGAGCTGCGGCGCGACGTGGGGCTCGCGCTGGCGACGCTGGTGGTGTCGCTGGTGCTGGCGGTCGCCGTGGGCCGCCGCCTCGTGCGGCCGCTGGAGGCGCTGGCCGACGACGCGCAGTCGCTGTCGGCGGGCGAGGTGCCGACGCGCGTGCTCGACGACGCGCCGGGCGAGCTGGGGACGCTGGCCGACGCGTTCCACGAGATGGCGGCGACGATCGCCGCGCGCACCGCCGCGCTGCACCGCAGCGAGCAGCGCTACCGCCTCCTGTTCGACGCGTCGCCGCTCCCCATCTACGTCGTCGACCTCGCGACGTATCGCTTCCTCGCGGTGAACGACGCGGCGGTGGCGCAGTACGGCTGGTCGCGCGCCGAGTTCGCGGCGCAGACGCTGCTCGACATCCGCCCGCCGGAGGAGCGGCTGCGCTTCCTGTCGGCGGCGCGGTCGCTGGGGATGGCGCAGACGTTCAACGAGCGCGCGAACGCCGGCGTGTGGCGCCACCTGCGCCGCGACGGCTCGACCATCGACGTCGAGATCTTCACCGCCATCACCGAGTACGAGGGCCGGCCCGCGCGGCTGTCGGTGGCGATCGACGTCACGGCGCGCCGGCTCGCGGAGCGCGCGCTGCAGGAGTCCCAGGAGCAGCTGCGGCGCGCGCAGAAGATGGAGGCGCTCGGCCGCTTCGCGGGCGGGATCGCGCACGACTTCAACAACCTGCTCACGGGCATCCTCGGCTTCTGCGACCTGGCGCTGGCGGACCTCGCGCCCAACGCGCCGGAGCGCGAGGACTTCGAGTCGATCCGCGTCGCCGCGCAGCGCGCCGCGTCGCTCACCGGGCAGATCCTCGCCTTCAGCCGCGGCCACGTCGTGCAGCCGGTGCCGCTCGACCTGAACGGGGTGCTGGCGGGACTCGAGTCGATGCTCGCGCGCGTGATCGGGGAGCACATCCGGCTGGCCGGGCACCGCGAGCCCGCGCTGCACGCCGTGCTCGCCGATCCGGGGCAGCTGGAGCAGGTGATCGTGAACCTCGCGCTGAACGCGCGCGACGCGATGCCCGACGGCGGCACGCTCACCATCGGCACGCGCAACGTGCGCGTGGAGGAGCACGACGCCGCGCACCCGGGCGTCGCGGCCGGCGACTGGGTGGTGCTGGAGCTGCGCGACACCGGCATCGGCATGGACGCGGAGACGCAGGCGCGCATCTTCGAGCCGTTCTTCACCACCAAGGAGCGGGGCAAGGGCACGGGCCTCGGCCTCGCGACGGTGT
>CBHYLO010000395.1:0-4936 GCA_966128675.1 uncultured bacterium
GGAAGAGATCTGACGAGAGCGGATAAGCGCGGTGGGCCCGGGGTGGCGCGACGCACCGCGCACCCCCGCGGAGCCATCCGCTCTTATCACAGCCGTCATCAGATCGCTTCCTTGCAAAGCCGTTCGCCGTTCCGGCCTCGGCGCTCAGGGCGCGGTGGTGGTCTCCTGCCAGGGAGGCGCGGCCGCGCCCGCGTCGGTCGCGTCGCTCGCGTCGTTCGCGTCCTCCTCGTCACGGTGCGGCTGCGCGCGGTGCGGCTTGGCGTCCTCGCTGGGGTGCTGGCGCCTGAGCTTCCGCGCCTCGGGGACGAGCGACTTGTGGATCGCCAGCGCGGCGATCGCGCCGTCCGCCGCCGCGGCGATGCCGAGCTGCGGGCCGGGGACGATGTCGCCGGCGGCGAAGACGTTGCGCACCGAGGTGTGGTAGGCGTCGTCGACCTCGATGTGGCCGTCCGGGTCGCGCGCGCAGCCGAGCTGCGCGCCGAGGTCGTCGCTCGGGTACTGGCCGATGGCGAAGAAGATCTTCTCGCAGCCGAGCGTCGTGCCGTCCGCGAACTGGAGCGAGCGGAGCGTCCCCTCGCGCAGCGCGATGCCGAGGACGGGCTCGGTGCGCACGGGGATGCCGAGCGGCGCGAGCTTGGCCGCCACGTCCGGCTCCGCGCCGAGCGGCTCGCCGTTGGTGCAGATGACGAGGTCGCGCGTCCAGGTCGTGAGGTTGAGCGCCATGCCGACCGCCTTACGGCCGCGCCCGAGGATCACGGTCTTCTTCCCGCGCGCCTCGTAGCCGTCGCAGTCGGGGCAGACGTGCGCGCGGTCGCCGTAGACCTGCTCCAGCCCGGGGACGCGCGGCCAGACGTCCTTCAGGCCGATGGCGAGCAGGACGCGCCGGGCGACGAGGGTCCGCGTGCGCTCGCACGGCTCGTTGTCGTCCGGCCGCCGCGGCGTGCCGGGGCCGGGCCGGTCCTCCTCCGCCTTGGTGGTGGGCATCGGGTCCCACTCGAGGACGAAGTGCTCGTCGCCCTCGCGGGTGGCGCGGACGACGAAGCCGTCGGCGAGCGTGACGCCGTACTTCCGCGCCTCGTCGCGCCCCGCGCCACGCAGCTCGGACGGGCGGATGCCGGGGAGGCCGAGGTAGCCGTTGACGCCGCGCGTCTCCCAGTTGCGCGGGTCGCCCGAGTCGATGAGCACGACGTCGTGCAGGTAGCGGCCGAGCCAGACGGCGGCGGAGAGGCCGGCGGGGCCGCCGCCGACGATGGCGACATCGTGGATCTTCTGCGACATGGGCGTGGCGACGGGCAAGTTCGGAACCGCCCGAAAAGACGGAGGACGGAACGGCGGAGGACGGTGAAGCGGACGACGGTGGGGCGTGAAACGGAGAGGCGGACCCTTCGGCTCGAAGCTTCGAGCTGGAAAGGTCCGCCTCATCGTCTCACGCGGTATCGTCGTCCGCCCTTCCGTCCTCCGCGGTTCCGTCCTCCGCAGTCTCGCGCTTACCGCACGCGTCCCGCGGGCACGGAGTACAGCAGTTGAACGGTCGCCTTGTCCGCCGCCGACAGGTCGCGGACGCGCACGCGCGGCGCCATGATGTTCGTCGCGTCGGTCGTGTGGTCGAGGCCGAGCAGGTGGCCGATCTCGTGGAGCGCGATCGCGCGCGTCTGCTGTGCGTCCAGCGGGTCGCCGTCGCGGTGGTGCAGCGCGAGCGTGATGTCGGCGTCGACGATCCACCAGCGGTCGTCGCGCGACCAGAGCGTCTTGCCCGAGATCGGATCGGTGAAGCGGTCGATCCAGGTCACGTGGATGTCGGAGCCGACCGAGTCGGCGACGAAGGCGAAGCGCACCGGGATGCCGGCGTGCTGCCAGGCCTGGAAGGCCTCGCGGACCTGCTGGCGGTACTCGTCCTTCCAGCCGGTCATGCCGTCGCCGTTGCCGATGAACACGCGCAGCGGGCGCTCCGCGCGGTCGGGCCAGCGCGTGAGGGCGGAGTCGCGGTCGAGCAGCAGCTCGCCGATGTAGGTGCCCTCCTCCGCCATCTGGAGGCGGCGGCGGACCTCGTCGCGGTTCAGCGTGCGCGACTTCGAGAGCTCCACGGCCACGGCGTGCGCGTGGTCGCGCTCCGTCTCGCGGACGCTGCGGCTGCCCGGGCGGTCCTTGCGCAGGCCGCGCGTGACGCTGCCCACGGACCCCGACGACACGCTCTCGGTGCGGTGCGGATGCGCCGACGCGTAGGCCTGCGCGCCGACGAAGAGGGCGAGGGCGCCGAGGGCGCCGAGGAGGGAGAGCTCGGTGCGCTGCATGGGACGCGCGGGTGGGAGGCGCGGGACGACGGGACGGCCCGGGGGGCCGCGAGCTGCGGGACGGCGGGGGTCGAACGAGGGGGTGGAGCGGGGGGTGCTGCTGGGGGTGCTGCGGGGTCCGGCGACTGCGGGCGTGCGGTCAGGCCGCGTCGTCCAGGAACGACGCGACGAGGGGGAAGAAGCGGTCGGGCGCCTCCCAGAAGGGCATGTGGCCGGCGTCCGCGAGGACGGCCAGGCGCGACCCGGGGAGCTGCGCGACGGTGCGCCGGGCCTGGGCGGCCGGGAGCACGTCGCGTTCACCGTGGAGGACGAGCGATGGTGCCGAAAGGGCACGCAGCGCGTCGCGCCAGTCGTACCCCTCGCGGCGGAGGCGGGCGACCACCGCGGCGCCGGTCGGGCTGAGGGCGCGCGTGGTCGGGATCAGGGGCGCGAGCGTCGGGTCGGCGAACCACGCCGGGTAGAACGCCATCGTGTAGTCGGCGTGCGTCGCCGGGTCCGGATCGGCCAGGACGTCGGGGTCGAACGCGGCCAGCCGGTCGGCCGCCGCCGGGTCCTGCGCGCCGAGCCGCTCCAGCGCGGCGGCGTGGAGCCCCGGCAGCCAGTCGCCCGTGACGCCCACGGCGTCGACCAGCACCAGCCGGCGCACGCCCGGGTCCTGCGCCGCGGCGAGCATCGCGATCCCGCCGCCCCACGAGTGGCCGAGGAGGTCCCACCGCGCGAGGCCCAGCGCCTCGCGGATGGCGGGAAGGTCGCCGGCGTCGTGCTCGATGCGCGCGGCGCGGACGCCGGGCGGCGCGGCCGACTTCCCGCGGCCGCGCTGGTCGTAGAGGATCACCTGCCGGCGCGCGGCCAGCGGCGCCAGCGTCGGCCAGAGGCTCTTGTGGTCGAACAGCAGGCCGCCGTTCACCGCGACCATCGGCACCGTGCCCGGCACCGCCGGCGACGTCCACACCGCGAACTCCAGCCCGCGCGCGCGCACGGCGTGCCGCGTCAGCCGCGGGGAGCGGCCGGCGGCGTTGCGATGGGCGAGGAAGCGGGCGCGCGGCGTGTCGCCGGCGCCCGCTGCCGCGTGCAGCACGTCGGCCGGCACCTCGCCGGACGGCGCGAGGGAGGTGGAGCTCACCGGCGGCGGCTCACGGACGGGTGCGCGTCTCGTCCATCGCCTTCCTCACCGCCTCGTAGGCGTTCACCACGCCGCCGGTGGCCGAGAGCGTGCCGAACGCCGCGCGCTCCGCGCCGCCGGGCACCACGACCTGCCGGTCGGCGTAGCGCGTCACCGTCTGCAGCATGATGCGCTTCACGTCGGCCGCGGTGAGCGTGGGGAAGTGCGCCATCAGCAGCGCGGCGACGCCGCTCACCACGGGCGCGGCCATGCTCGTGCCGTCCTCGCGCTTGTACTTCCCGCCCGGCACGGTCGACAGGATGTCGACGCCCGGCGCGAACAGGTCGACGCGCTTCTGCCCGTAGTTCGAGAACGGCGCGGCCAGCGCCTCGCCCCCCTTCCACGACGACGCGCCGACCTCGATCCACGTGCTCGCGCGGCCGCCGCCGGTGTAGTCGGCGAGCGGGAAGCTCGGGTGGTCGTCGGCGTCCTCCGCGTCGTTCCCCGCCGCGTGCACCAGCAGCACGCCCTTCGACTCGGCGTAGCGCACGGCGCTGTCGACCACCGCCTTCTCGGGCGAGTAGCCCTTGCCGAAGCTCATGTTGATGATGTTCGCGCCGCGATCGACGGCGTAGCGGATCGCGTTGGCGACGTCCTTGTCGCGCTCGTCGCCGTTGGGGATCGCGCGCACCGGGAGGATCACGACGCCCGGCGCGATGCCGACCGTGCCGCTGTCGCCGCGCGCGGCGGCGATGATGCCGGCGACGTGGCTGCCGTGGCTCGCGTCGGGGCCCGTCACGTCGCCGTTGCCGTAGCGGCGGCCGCTGGCCGGCGTGTCGCCGACGATGGCGCGCGGATCGAAGTCGAGATTGAGCTCGTACTTCACGCGCGCGTCCATCGCCTCGCGCGCCTCCTGCAGCGCCTCGGGCGTGACGCCGTTGGTGGCGAGGTAGAGGAACTGCGCCTTCGCGCGCTGCTGCGCCTCGTTGGCCGGACGGAACGCGGTCACGCGCGCCTGCGTCACCTGCTCGGCCGGCACGCCCATCGCGCTCGCCAGCGTGGCGACCGCCGCGTCGAGCGCCGCGCCCAGCGCGCCGTACTGCGCCTGCAGCTGCGACGCCTCGGTGCGCAGCGAGTCGAAGCGCTGCTGCAGCACGGGGCAGGCGACCGACACGCGCGACGGCTCGCCGCGCTTGCAGCCGGCGGCCAGGCGCGCGATCTCGAGGCGCTCGTGGTCGACGTTCCGGCCGTCCGCGCCGCCGATGAAGTTCCAGCCGCGCACGTCGTCCGCGTAGCCGTTGCCGTCGTCGTCGGCGCGGTTGTTCGGCTGCTCGCCCTTGTTGAGCGAGAGCGACGGCCGCAGCGCGACGTGCGCCGTGTCGACGCCGCCGTCGATGACCGCCACGACGACCGTGCGCTTGGGCGCCGCGCCGTTCAGCAGCTCGCGCAGCGCGCGCGCCGCGCCGGTGCCGGGGACGCCGTCGGTGGCGGGGTCGCGCAGGTGCCAGTCGGGCGCGGGGCCGGTGGCCGCGACGGGCGCCGG
>CBHYLO010000396.1:0-4922 GCA_966128675.1 uncultured bacterium
CGGATGTCCCGCTCCTCCGGATGCGCCTCCAGCCACGCGTGCACGAACGGGCACGACGGGATCACGTGCTGCCCCTCGCGCCGCGCGTGCGCGAACGCCGCGCGCACCAGCGCCTCGCCCACCCCGTCGCCGCGCGCGGCCTCCGGCACGAACGTGTGCTGCAGGTCCAGCACGTCCGGCCCCGCGTGCACGTACTCCAGCACGGCCTCGCCGTCGGCGGTGTCGGCGACGAAGCGGTGCGACTGCGGGTCGTGGCGAACGGCGGGCGTGGCGTCGGTCATGGTCGGACGAGGCGGCGGATGAGAGGCGCGGTCACCACGCGATGCCGTGGTCCTCGCCGTGGTGGGCGGACGCGCCCCAGAGCGTGCGGTGCTTCGTGTCGAACCAGATCGCGTTGATCGGCCCGTTGGTGCGCGACTCGAGCTCCAGCGTGTAGCCCATGTTGCGCAGCGCGGTGCGCACCGGGTCCGGCGTCGACGTGTTGACGAGGATGCGCCCCGGCCGCGACTCGTGCGCCCCGAAGCTGCTCCGCATCTGGTACGTGTTCACGTTCGGCGCCTCCGCCGCCTGCTGCGGGGTCATCCCCCACTCGACGACGTTGAGGAAGTACTGAAGCAGGTTCTGGTCCTGCGAGTCGCCGCCCTGCACCGCGAACGCGAGGAACGGCACGCCGTCCTTCAGCGCGAGCGTCGGCGTCAGCGTCACGCGCGGCCGCTTGCCCGGCTGGATGACGTTGAACGGCCCGTCCTCCGGCGCGGTGACGAAGCTCTGCGCGCGCTGCGACAGCCCGATCCCCGTGCGCCCCGCGATCACCGCCGGCACCCAGCCGCCGCTCGGCGTGATCGACACCACCCAGCCGCTCGTGTCGGCCGCCTCGATGGATGTGGTACCCGCGTAGAACGCAGCGTAGTACGCCGAGTCCGAGACCGACGTGGCGACCTCACCGAGCGTCGAGCGTGGAGCGTCGAGCGTCGAGGGAGCGCCACGCTCGACGCTCGACGCTCCACGCTCCACGCTTTCCTGCGGCACCACGCGGTCCTGCTGCCCGCTGCGCTTCAGCGTGTCCGGCGCCGGCTGCACCGTCCACCGCGCCAGCAGGTCGCGGTACGGGTTCGTGCCGCCCTGGAACGGATACGGATCGCCCGGCTTGATGGTCGAGTCGTTGCGCGCCCAGTCGATCTGCGCGTAGCGCTGCTTCGCGTACGCCTTCGACAGCAGCCCCTGCGTCGGCGGCGCGGGCTCGTACGACGGATCGCCGTAGTAGAAGTCGCGGTCCGCGAACGCGAGGCTCATCGCCTGGTACACCGCGTGGATGTAGCGCGGCGAGTTGTAGCCCATCGCCTTCAGGTCCGCGTTCTCCAGGATGTTCAGCGCCTGCAGCATCGCGGGGCCCTGCTGCCAGATCGGGAGCTTGTAGACCTCGATCCCCTTGTAGCTCACGCTCACCGGGGTCTCGATCTTCACCTTCCAGCCGGCGAGGTCCTGCAGCGTGAACAGCCCGCCCTCCTCGCGCGTGCCGCGCACCAGCTCCTGCGCGATGTCGCCCTTGTAGAAGCGGTCGTACGCCGCGTAGATCGCCGCCCTGCGGTCCTTCCCCGCGCGGCGCGCGGTGCGCTCCGCCTCGACCAGCTTGCGGAACGTCGCGGCGAGGTCGGGCTGCCGGAAGATCTCGCCCGGCTCCGGCGCCTCGCGGCCACCGGCGAGCGGCGCGGCGCGGTGCGGGAGCATGATCGTCGGCGCGACCTTCCACTTCTTGATCTCGTTCTTGTCGCTCTCGATCTTGTTCGCCGTCTGCGCGTCGATCGCGTAGCCGTCGGCCATCTCGATCGCCGGCGCGAGCACCTGCTCCAGCGTCATCGTGCCGTACTCGGCGAGCATCGTCATCAGGCCGCCGGGCGTGCCGGGCGTGACCGCGGCCAGCGGCCCGTACTCGGGCGGATAGCGATAGCCCTTCGACCGGTAGTACGCCGCCGTCGCCCCGCTCGGCGCCACGCCGAGCGCGTTGATGCCGATGACCCGCTTCGTCTTCGGGTTGTAGATCAGCGCCTGCGTCTCGCCGCCGCACGACAGCGTGTCCCACATCGTGCACGTCGCGGCGAGCATCGCCGCCGCCGCGTCCACCGCGTTGCCGCCGCGCTGGAACATCATCGCGCCCGCCGTCGCCGCGATCGGCTTGCCGGTGACCGCGACCCAGTGTCGTCCGTGCAGCGGCGGCTTGTTGGTGCGGCGCGGCGGCAGCGGCCACTCGGCCGACGTCGCGCGCTCGGGCGCGGGACGGTCCTGCGCGGCGAGGGCGGCGGGCGCGAGCGCGGGGAGGGCCAGCGCGAGGGCGAGGCGGAGGCGCGGGAGCGGAAGCGGCGGCATGGCGGCGGGGGTGGGGGAGCGCGGCGGGCCGGGACGTCGTCCAGCGGGACGTCGGTCGGAAGGTATCGCGGGACCACGGGACCGGAACGCGGGCGCCCTGGACGCCCCGGCCCGCGCGCGCGAGGTTGGGACGGCCACCATCGCCGACACGCCGAGGGAGTCATGGAAGAGTCGCTCACGCCCGTGCCGGAGCCGTCCGGCGCGCTCGTCCCGCCGGGGAACCGGCCGCCCACGACGACCGCCACCGCACTGCTCCCGAACCCGGACGCGCCACGCCGCCTCCCGCCGGCCGAGCGGTCGCGCTGGCAGCGGCTGCTCGCCAGCACGAAGGCGCTGGTGAACGCGGTGCTCGACCTCACCGACGACGCGGTGGACCGCGTGGCGGAGACGGTGGGGCTGCGGCGGGGCCCGACGCCGTGACGCCGGCCCGGAGCGCGGTGCGGAAGACGGCCGCCGCGAAGGCGCCGCCCACGCCGTTCGATCCGGCGGCGGCGCTGCTGGAGGCGTTCGCGACCAGCGACCGCATCAACCACTACCTGCTGGCGCACCTGCCGCCGGCGGCGTGGACCGCCGCGCCGCCCGGCGGGAAGGGCCGCCCGATCGCCGCGATCGTCGCCCACATGCACAACGTCCGGGTGATGTGGCTGAAGGCGATCCCGGGTGCCGCGGTGCCCGCGCCGCTCGACCGGCAGACGGTGACGCCCGCGCAGGCCGCCGACGCGCTCACCGAGAGCCGCGCGGCGCTGGCCGACGTGCTGGCCGCGGCGCTGGCGGGCGACGGCCGCGTGAAGGGCTTCAAGCCCGACGTCGTCGGCTTCTTCGGCTACCTGGTGGCCCACGACGCGCACCACCGCGGCCAGATCGCGATGCTCGCGCGACAGCTGGGCCACCCGCTGCCGCAGGCGGCGATGTTCGGGATGTGGGAGTGGGGGAGCCGAAGCAGGGACTGACTCCGGGCGGGGGGGGGGGGGGGGGGGGCGCGGCCCCCCGCCCCGCTGGGCCCGCGCGTTGTTGGGCACCCCCCCCCCCCCCCCCGCAGCGCGTTCAGACGGCGGCCTGCTGCGCCGCGAGCGCCTCCGCCACCGTCGCCTTCAGCGGCGTCGTGGGCCGGCCGATGAGCCGCGACAGCTGCCGCGAGTCGTCGAACAGCGCGCCCCGCGCGGCGGCGGCATCCCAGCCCGCGATCGCCTGCGCCAGCGGCGCCGGCAGCCCGAAGCCGGTCAGGGTCGCCGCGTAGTTGGCCGGCGGCAGGTCGCGGTACGGGATGGTGCGCCCGGTCTGGCGCGAGAGCTCGGCCGCCAGGTCGGCGAGCGTCCACGCCTCGTCCCCGGCCAGCTCGTAGGTCCGCCCCTCGTGCCCGGAGCCGGCCAGCACCACCGCGGCCGCCTCGGCGTAGTCGGCGCGGGTGGCCGAGGCGATCCGCGCGTCGCCCGCGCTGCCCAGGAAGGCGCCGCCGGCGAGCGCGCCGGGGATCGAGCCCGTGTAGTTCTCCGTGTACCAGCCGTTGCGCAGGATCGTGTACGGCACGCCCGACGCCTTCAGGTCGGCCTCGGTGGCGCGGTGGTCGGCCGCGATGTCCAGCGGCGACTCGTCGGCGCGCAGGACGCTCGTGTAGACGACGCGCCGCACGCCCGCGCGCTTCGCGGCGTCGATCACCGCGCGGTGCTGCGCGACGCGCACGCCGGGCACCGGCCCGGAGACGAGGAGCAGCGTGTCGACGCCGGCGAGGGCGCGGTCGAGGGTCTCCGGCCGGTCGTAGTCGGCCTCGCGGACGGCGACCCCGAGGTCCGCGGCCCTGGCGGGCGTGCGGGCGAGGGCGACGAGGTCGGCCGCGGGGACCGTCCGCTGCAGCGCGTCGAGGACCAGGCGGCCGAGGTGGCCGGTGGCGCCGGTGATGGCGATGGTCATGCGAGGGTGCTCCGGGTGGGGGGATACGTCACCCGACGCAGCCTAGGCTCCTTGCTTACTTTTCGTAAGTACGTACATTTCTGTAAGTATGACCACCGCCTCCACGACCGCCTCCACCGCCTCCCCGACCGCCTCCGCCGCTGACGCGCCCGCCCCCCTCTCGGCGCAGCTGCAGCGCGGCGACCTGCTCGCCGTCGACTGCCCGTCGCGCGAGGTGCTCAAGCACGTCACCAGCCGCTGGGGCGTCCTGGTGCTGATGACGCTCGAGGGCGGCACGCGCCGCTTCAGCGAGCTGCGGCGCGCCATCGGCGGCGTGAGCGAGCGCATGCTCGCGCAGACGCTGCAGTGGCTGGAGGGCGACGGCCTGGTCGACCGCGTCGCCCACGAGGTGGTCCCGCCGCACGTCGAGTACAGCCTCACGCCCCTCGGCCGCGAGGCGGCGGCGCGGGTGCGCGCGCTGGCCGACTGGATCGAGACCAGCCTGCCGCAGATCACGCGGACGTGGGACGCGCGCGAGTCGGACGACTAGCGCGGCGTGTCGCGTGGCCCGCGGCGATGCGCCGGGCCCGAACGGCGTTGCACGGAAGAGATCTGAAGAGATCGGAGAAGTGCGGATGGCTCCGGTGGCGTGCGAGGTCCCTCGCCGCCAC
>CBHYLO010000397.1:0-4921 GCA_966128675.1 uncultured bacterium
GCCGGACGGGGGGGGCGGCCGGGCGCGGGGCGGGGCGGGGCGCCCCCCCCCGCGCCCCGTCCGGCCCTCGGGGCGGTGCTCAGCCCTGGACGAAGCTCGGGTCCATCCAGAACACCTCCCAGTGGTGCCCGTCGAGGTCGTAGAAGCTCCAGCCGTACATGAAGCCGTGGTCCTGCGGCTCGGCGGCGTGCGAGCCGCCCGCGGCGACGGCCTTCCGCACCATCGCGTCCACCTCCTCGCGGCTGCTCACGCCGAGCGCGAAGAGCGCGCTCGTCTCCGCGCGCGGGTCGCCCACCGGACGCCGTGCGAAGCCCGCGAAGCGCTCGCGCTGCAGCAGCATGAAGTACGCGTCCTCGCCGACGAGCATGGACGTCGCCGTGGCGTCGGTGAACTGCACGTTGAAGGTGAAGCCGAGCGCCTCGAAGAACACGATGGCGCGCTGCACGTCGGCGACGGGGATGTTGACGAACAGCTTGTGCGGCGTCGCGGGCGTCGTGCCCGCGTTCGTGATGGTCGGCGCGGGGGCCTGGCTCGTGGACATGGCGTGGGATCTCCCGGGAGGTGGTGAGGCGTGAGGCGGCGAGGTGTCCGGCCGGCGATCAGCGCGGCGCGCGAAGGACGTTGCGCACGCGGTCGTCGCGGAGGTACAGGCCGCCCCAGATGAGCGCCGCGACGTAGGTCGGGAAGAGGACGTGCGAGAACAGCGGGTTGTCGACGCGCAGGTGCGTCGCGATCGCGCCGCCCAGGTAGCCCGTCCAGAGCAGCGCGCCGACGGGCGCCGTGCGCGGCACGAGGTAGAGCAGCAGGCAGACGACCTCGATCGCGGCGAGGATCGGGAGGTGGTGCGCCTGCCACCCGAGCTGCACCGTGCCGTCCACCGCCTCCGGCGCCGCGAGCAGCTTGATCGTCGTGTCGAAGAGCAGGAAGAGGACGGCGAGCCCGGTGAGCGCGTAGCCGACCCGGCGCGAGCGCTTCGATGGAGGGGCGGGCGCGTCGCCGACGGCGGCGGAGCGGAGCAGGGTGGCGGACATGGGATCTCCGGAACGGGGGCGTCGCGTGCATCGCGGGGCTTCCACTCCCTCTGACCGGGATCGCCCCCGAAAGTCATCGGTCCCGCCGAAGATTTCTTTCGGCGGGACCGCGACTCGATCGGGGACGTGGGCGGCGCGTCAGTCTGGCAGCTGCATCGGGAGGCCGAACCGCGGGAAGAGCGTGCGGACGTCGAGGTACGACGTCATGCTCGTGATGCGGTCGCCCTCCAGCTCGAGCATGAGCAGCGCCCACGGCGTGGCGCCGCCGTCGCGGTACTGCGCGAAGGCGGGCGTCCCGCCGCACGCGTCCACGGGCACGAGCCGCGAGCCGCGGCAGCCGATGCCGAACGTGAGCAGCCAGCGCGCGATCGAGGCGTGCCCGCGCAGCCACAGCTCGTACGGCGGCATCGAGAGCGTCGCCTCCTCGTGCAGGAGGCGCGTCAGCGCGTCCACGTCGTAGCGCTCGAAGGCCTCCACGTAGCGCGCCACGAGCCGCGTCTGCTCGTCCGAGAGGGCGCGCGGCACGACGGCGGGATTGCGCGTCCCGAGCGTGGCGCGCGCCCGCTGCAGCGCGCTGTTCACCGACGCGACGCTCATGTCGAGCGTCTGCGCCGCCTCGGCGGCCGAGAAGCTCAGGACCTGCGTCAGCAGCAGCACGGCGCGCTGGCGCGGCGGGAGGTACTGCAGCGCCGCGACGAAGGCGAGGCGGATGCTCTCGCGCAGGATCGCGCGCTCCTCCGGATCCACGTCGTCGCCGGCCGGCAGCGCGGCGGCGTCGGGGATCGGCTCGACCCACGCCTCGCGCGGCCGCTCGGTGAGCACGAGCGCGTCGTGCACCACGCCGGGCTCCTCCGACAGCTCCACCGGGCGCGTGCGCCGCCGCTCGTGCGACGCGAGCGCGTCGAGGCAGACGTTGGTGGCGATGCGGTACAGCCACGTCTTGAGCGACGAGCGCTGGTCGAAGCGGTCGAGCCCCCGCCACGCGCGGAGCATCGCCTCCTGCACGGCGTCCTCGGCGTCGACGACGGAGCCGAGCATGCGGTAGCAGTGGCCCGTGAGCACGGGGCGGTACTGCTCGAGAGCGGCGGCGGACATGCCCGCAGGGTATCACGGCCGCGCCGGCGTCCGCCAGCCGGCGCGCACGCCCGGGCCCGTCGACTTCGGCGAACGTTCTGGATTGCGGGCCTCGGGCCCCGTTCCGATTATGGCGTCGGGCAGGGGCGCCGCGGCTGACGCGTCCAGGCCCGGTTCGCCGGCGGGACGCCGTCGGTGGACGACCTGCCGAGCGTTCGAACTTGGCAGGGCGGCTGCGGAGTCGCTGGTCGCAGCCGGCGCCCGACGCGAGTCGGGGACCTGGCGCCGAGGGCCGCTCGGTGACGGGAAGTCCAAGGATCGGGTCGTGACGCACGGGCCGAGGACGCACGAACTGCCGAGCGGGCGAGAGCTCGCCGACGAGAACGCGCCTTCGGGACCGGACGGAACGGGTTCGAACCCAGCCGATCCGCGGACGCCAGCGATGTGTGCACCCCCGGAGCGATCCGTCGCGCCGGGGGTGTTGCATGTGCGGGCCTCCCGCGCCGGACACGCGCGATCGCGCGTGTGGCGTCGCCGCCACGCCGGGCGCGCGCGGCGTGGAGCGCGTGCCACAGCCGCCGCCGCGCGAGAGCCGGGGCGCTCCGCGTAACGCGCGCGCTGGCAACGCGTTGGCGACGCGTGCCGGCGAGGTCGGGGCCGGTCCCCGACTTGCCCTGCGGACGGCATCCCCCGATCCGCCCCCGTGCTCTCCGAGGCCGCCCGTGCTCTTCGCCGCCCTGACGCCGCTCGCCATCGCCGCCTCGCTCGCGCTCACGCCGGCGCCCGACGTGATGTGGCGCCCCGTGCTCGCGTTCGACGAGGTGAGCGTGGACCTGGACGCGAGCACGGTGCAGGGCGCGGGGCCGTACACGGTGCAGCTGCGCTGGAGCTTCCACGAGCGCGCCGCCAGCCCGCAGGCGTGGGACGCGGGCGTGCGCTACGCGATCGACGTCGTCGAGATCGACTGCGCGGCGCACGCGACGCGCACGTGGGCGTCGTCGGCGTTCACGAAGGGCGGGGACGTCGTCGCCGACCTGTCGTTCCAGCACGCGGCGCCCGCCTGGAGCCGGCACGCGGCCGAGAGCATCGGCGGGATGCTGGCGCGCGAGGCGTGCGCGACGCTCAAGCCGCGCGCCTGATCGCGGACCGCTCGCTCACCTGGGGACGCTGGGCGACCGGGACCCCGGCACGTAGACTGCGCGTTCGTCGGGGTCAGCCCCCGAGACCGGCCCTGACGCCGGCCCGTCCACTCCTGCGAGGACCGAACGCATGCAACACCCCCGTCGCGCCATCTTGCCGCTCATCGCGCTCGCGAGCGCCGGCGCCGGCTGCCTGCCGCGCGCGGAGGCCGCCGAGCGCGCCGCCGCCGCCGCGCCCCAGGTGGTGACCCAGACGGCGGCCCCGCCCGCGGGCCAGCCGCTGGAGACGCGCGCGGCGAACGCCCCCACGCAGCGCCCCGCGTTCGCCGGGCAGACGCGCGCCTGCGCGGCGCCGACCAACGTCGCCTTCGACGTGACCGTCATCGCGCGCCGCCTGGAGAAGCCGTGGGCGGTGGAGCCGCTGCCGGGCGGCGATCTCCTCGTCACGGAGAAGGCGGGGCGCCTGCGCCTCGTGTCGGCCGACGGCAAGGTCAGCCCGCCGATCGCGGGGCTGCCCGCGGTGGACGGGCGCGGCCAGGGCGGCCTGCTGGACGTGGCGCTCAGCCCGCGCTTCGAGACCGATCGCACGATCTTCTGGAGCTTCAGCGAGCCGCGCGGCGACGGCAACGCGACCAGCGTCGCGCGCGGCGTGCTGAGCGCCGATCGCCGCAGCCTCGACCAGGTGCGCGTGATCTTCCGCGCCCTGCCGTCGTACGACGGGCTGATGCACTTCGGCTCGCGGATCGCGTTCGGGCCCGACGGGATGCTCTACCTGACGCTCGGCGAGCGCTCCGACACGGTCATCCGGCCGCAGGCGCAGGACCTCGGCAGCCACATGGGGAAGATCATCCGCATCGCCCCGGACGGCGCGGTGCCGCGCGACAACCCGTTCGTCGGCCGCCAGGGCGCGCGCCCCGAGATCTTCTCGCTCGGCCACCGCAACGTGCAGGCGGCGGCGTTCGACGCGCAGGGGCGGCTGTGGGAGATCGAGCACGGCACGCGCGGCGGCGACGAGCTCAATCTCGTGCAGAAGGGGAAGAACTACGGCTGGCCGCTGGCGGCGTACGGCATCGAGTACGCGGGGACGCCCATCAAGAACTCCGGCGGCGCGACGACGCGCGAGGGCACCGAGCAGCCCGTGTACTACTGGGATCCGGTGATCGCGCCGTCGGGCGCGCAGTTCTACACGGGCAACGCGTTCCCCGCGTGGAAGGGGAGCCTGTTCGTCGGCGCGATGGGGCAGCGCCGGCTGGTGCGCCTGACCATCGCCAACGACCGCGTCACCGGCGAGGAGCACCTGCTGGTGGACCGCGCGCAGCGCATCCGCGACGTGAAGCAGGGGCCCGACGGCGCGCTGTACGTGGTGACCGACACGACCGCGGGAGAGCTCTGGCGCATCGCGCCGCGCCCGTGAGCGGCGCGCGGACCCGCGCCGCGTCCCGGCACTCGCCGCGGGCGCCGGGCGCGCCGTATCATGTCGACGCGCGGGCGGGACGCGCCGCCCACTCCGATCGCCCCAGCCCACCGGCTCCGTGACCATCGCGCCGCTTCCAGAGCTCCCCGCCTCCCCCGAGGCCTTCGCCGACGCGACGTGGGACGACGTCGCGCCGTACTACGAGGCGCTGGCGTCCGCGCCGCTGACCGCCGCCGACGCCGAGGAGTGGCTCGCGGCGTGGT
>CBHYLO010000398.1:0-4912 GCA_966128675.1 uncultured bacterium
CGGGGGCCCCCCACACCCCCCCGCCCCCCCTCCGGGGGGGGGGGGTTTGTGCGCCTCCCCGGCCGCTCTTCCGGGGGGGCCGCCCCACCCGGCCCCCGCCCCCGCGTCGCTTTCCCGACCTGCGCCCGCCGCCTCAGAGGGCGGCCAGCTCCCCGCCGCAGCGCTCGCAGTACCACTCGGTCGGGTAGTTCATCGCGCCGCACTCCTGGCAGCGGAGCGTCTTCTGGGTCGCGGTGCCCACGGCCGCGTCGTCCTGGCGCGCGGTCGGCACGCCGCGGGCGGCCTGCGTCAGCCCCTGCGCGGCGAAGCCCGTCGTCGGCGTCTCGCGGCCCACGCCACTGTCGCGGCTCTCGCCCACCATCAGCCCGTCCGTCGGCGTCGGGAAGCGCTGCGCGTCCGCGCTGCCGAAGCGGCCCGCCGCGGCGTCCGACGGCGCGGCCCCGACGCCGGTGATCGCCGGCTCGCCCACCGTCTCCGTCGCGGGCGCGGCCGCGTCCGGGGCGAGCGACTCCACCGGCACCGGCTCGGGCGGCTCGGCCGCCGCCGGCTCGGCCTCGCGGCCGCGCACCTGGGTCACCAGCCCGCGCACGTCGGCGAGCTCGCTCCCGACGCCCTCGATCTCGCGCTCCAGCTCCGCGATCGCCGCCTCCACCTCGCCGCGCAGGCGCGCGCCCTCGTCCTCGTCGAACTCGCCCACCAGGGCGCGCAGCTCGACCTCGGCCATCGCGTCGCGGCGCTCGCCCAGCGTGCGCGTCACGTCCTCGTGGCGGCCGGCGAGGCGCGTCTCCTCGTCCTGCAGCGCCTGCAGGTGCTCGCGCAGCGCCTCGGCGGCCTTCTGGCGGCGGCCGTCGTAGTCCTGCCACACGCGCTCGAAGACGTGCGCGGGGGTCGCGCTCCGCCGCGCCTCCAGGGTGCCGAGCCACGTCTCGAAGCGCGTGCGCTCCGCCACCAGTCCGCGGATCTCGTCCAGCGGGAGGGTCGTTCCGTCCGTCATCCTGCCTCCCCGCCGTCGACCGGCGGTGCCGTGAATGCTGTCGTGGGTGCCGCCGGAGCCTGCGGAGCCTGGAGCGCCGCGCGCTGTTCGTCCGTGAGGGGCGTCACGCGCCCGACCAGTCGTGCCGCGAGCAGTATGCGCGCCGCGTGCTCGAGGCTCTCCATGCGCCGGTGCGCCTCGTCCAGCGTCGCGCCGACCGTCGTCGCGCCGTGGTTCGCCAGCAGGAACGCGTCGTGGCCGGAAAGATAGGGCGCGAAGGCGGCGGCCGCCGCCGGCGTCCCCGGCGTGAAGTACGGCACCAGCGCCACGGCGCCCATCTGGCAGATCAGCTCGGGGAGCACGCCGTCGGGCAGCGTCTCGCCCGCCACCGCGAAGCCGGTGGCCGTCGGCGGGTGCGCGTGCACCACGGCGCCCACGTCGGGCCGCGCGCGATAGATGGCGAGGTGCATCGCCAGCTCCGAGCTCGCCCGCCCAGCCCCCGCCCGCACGCGCCCGGCGAGGTCCACCTCCAGCAGGTCGTCCTCGCCGACGTCGACCTTCGCGCCGCCGGACGGCGTCACCAGCAGGCGGTCGGGGCCGAGCCGGACGGAGACGTTGCCGTCCGGCCCCGCGATCAGGCCGCGCTCCCACAGCCGGCGGCAGATGCGCACGACCGCCGCGCGCCCGGCCGCCGCCCGCTCGGCCGTCACGCCCGCGCGGCCTCCGCGCGGTACACGACGCGCCCGTCCACCACCGTGCAGACCGCGCGGCCGCGCAGCGTGCGCCCGGCGTACGGCGTGTTGCGCCCCTTCGAGCGGAAGCCCGCGGGATCGACGGTCCACGCGCGCGTCGGGTCGAACACCGTCACGTCGGCCACCGCGCGGCGGCGCCGCGGGCCGCCCGGCAGGTCGACGCGGCGCGCCGGCGCGCACGCCATCTTGTCGACCAGCTGCGCGTACGTGAGGGTGCCCGGCTCGACCAGCCAGGTCACCAGCACCGCGAGCGCGGTCTCGAGACCGACGATGCCGTTGGGCGCGTCGGCGAACTCGCGCTCCTTCTCGTCGTAGTGGTGCGGCGCGTGGTCGGTCGCGACGACGTCGATGGTGCCGTCGCGCACCGCCTGCTGCAGCGCCTCGACGTCCTCCTGCGTGCGCAGCGGCGGGTTCATCTTGGCGTTCGTGTCGTAGCCGTCGACCGCGTCCTCGGTGAGCGAGAGGTGGTGCGGGCAGACCTCGGCCGTGACGTTGATGTGCCGCTCCTTCCCCCAGCGGATCAGCTCCACCGAGCCCTTCGTGCTCATGTGGCACAGGTGCACGTGCCCACCGGTGCGCCGCGCGAGCAGGATGTCGCGGATCGCCTGGATCTCCTCGGCCTCGGCGGGAATGCCCTTGAGGCCGAGCTTCATCGACATCGCGCCCTCGTTCATCGCGCCGCCGTGCGCCAGCGTCGGATCCTCGCAGTGGTCCGCGACCGGGATCCCGAACGTGCGCGCGTACTCCAGCGCGGTGCGCATCATCTGCGACGACACGACGGGCTTGCCGTCGTCGCTCACCGCCACCGCGCCGGCGCCCACCATCTCGCCGAACTCCGCCAGCGCCTCGCCCTTCTGGCCCAGCGTGATGGCGCCAATCGGGTAGACGCGCGCGGCGGCGGCGCGCTTCGCCTGGCTGATGATGAAGCCGACGGCGGCCTGGTTGTCCGTGACCGGGTCGGTGTTCGGCATCGCGCAGACGGCCGTGAAGCCGCCCGCCACCGCGGCGCGCGCGGCGGTCGCGATCGTCTCGACGTCCTCGCGGCCGGGCTCGCGCAGGTGGCAGTGCACGTCCACGAAGCCCGGCGACACGACGAGCCCCGACACGTCGATGATCTCGGCGTCGTCGGGGCGCGCGATGCGCTCGCCCGCGTGCTCGATCCTGCCGTCGACGAGCAGCACGTCGCCGACCGCGAGGTCGAGCTGCTGCGACGGGTCGAGCACGCGCCCGCCCGCGAGAAGGATGGGGCGGCGGTCGGGCGCGCTCACGCGTCGCCTCCGCGGCCCTTGCCGGCGGCCTTCGCCGCTTCGGCCAGCTCCGGCCGTCCGCCGGCGAGGAGATAGAGGACTGCCATGCGCACGGCCACGCCGTTGGTCACCTGGTCGAGGATCACGCTGTGCGGCCCGTCGGCGACGTCGCTGTCGATCTCGACGCCGCGGTTCATGGGCCCCGGATGGAGGATGAGGAGGTCGCGCGGCGCGCGCTCGAGGCGCTCGCGCGTGACGCCGAACACGCGGTTGTACTCGCGCAGGCTGGGGATGTAGCCCGCCTGCATGCGCTCCAGCTGCAGCCGCAGGACGTTGAGCGCCTCGGCCCACTCGATCGCGGCCTCGACGCGGTCGAACACCTCGACGCCCAGGTCGTCGATCGCGTTGGGCAGCAGCGAGCGCGGGCCGCAGATGCCGACCTGCGCGCCGAGCTTCTTCAGGCCCCAGATGTTCGAGCGCGCGACGCGCGAGTGCAGCACGTCGCCCACGATGCAGACGCGGCGCCCCTCGAGGGAGCCGAAGCGCTGGCGCAGCGTCAGCAGGTCGAGCAGGCCCTGCGTCGGGTGCTCGTGCGTCCCGTCGCCGGCGTTGATGACGTTCGACTCGATGCGCTCGGCGAGGAACTGCGCGGCGCCCGACGAGCCGTGGCGCACGACGACCATGTCGATGCGCATCGCCTCGAGGTTGCGCGCCGTGTCGACCAGCGTCTCGCCCTTCGCCACGCTCGACCCGCTGGCGGCGATGCTCACCGTGTCGGCGCTCATGCGCTTCTCGGCGAACTCGAACGAGATGCGCGTGCGCGTCGACGCCTCGAAGAACAGGTTGACGACGGTCTGCCCGCGCAGCGTCGGGACCTTCTTGATCGCCCGCTCGCTGATCTCCCGGAACGGCTCCGCCGTGTCGAGGATCAGGCGGATCTGCGCGGGCGACAGCGGCTCCAGCGCCAGCAGGTCCTTGCCGAGCCGGGTCGCGCCGCTCACGCGTCCTCCGCGTCGGGCACGAGGATCACCGCGTCGCGGTCGTCGAGCTCCGTCACGAAGACGTCGACGTGCGCGCCGTCCGGCACGTCCAGCCGCTTGCCGACGATGTCGGGCTGGATGGGGAGCTCGCGGCCGCCGCGATCGACGAGGACCGCGAGCTGGATGCGCGCGGGGCGCCCGAAGTCGGCCAGCTCGTCGAGCGCGGCGCGCACGGTGCGGCCGGTGTAGAGCACGTCGTCGACGATCACGACGCGCTTGCCGTCGATGTTCGCCGGCAGCGACGTCGGCCCGACGACGGGGCGCGGCCCGACGGTCTGCAGGTCGTCGCGATAGAGCGTGATGTCGAGCGCGCCGCGCGGCACGTCCACGTTCTCGGCGTCGCGGATGGCGCGCATCAGCCGCTCGGCCAGCTGCACGCCGCGGCGCTGGATGCCGACGAGGATGAGCCCCTCGGTGCCCGCGTTCGCCTCGACGATCTCGTCGGCCATGCGCTTGACGGTGCGCTCCATGGCGCGCGCGTCGAGCACGACGGTGTGTTTGGGTGGCATGAGCGGCCAATATACACGACCGCCCGACGCGACGGGGCGGCGGGCGGTCGGGCGGTCGGGCGCACGGCGCGCGCCGTGGGCATGGGGCTCGTGCGACGGACAGGGTGGGATTCGAACCCACGAGACGCTTTTGACGTCTACACCGTTTCCAGCGGTGCGCCTTCGACCACTCGGCCACCTGTCCGGGAGCCGCGGCCGGGCCGCGGCGGCGTGCGGGCCGCGCGCGGCGGCCCTTTCCGGTTCCCTCGGGAACCACCTCTGACGAAAACGGTGGGAGCTTGATCGCTCAAGCCCCCACCGCGACGGACAGGGTGAGATTCGAACTCACGATACCGTTGCCGGTATGCCGGTTTTCGAGACCGGTGCCTTCAACCACTCGGCCACCTGTCCA
>CBHYLO010000399.1:0-4893 GCA_966128675.1 uncultured bacterium
CGCGGCGAGGTCGCCGCGTGCCTCGGACGCTTCGGCCAGCGCTTCGAGCGCGGCGCCGTGGCGTTGAGCGAGCCGCGCCCGCTCCGCGTCCAGCCAGTGTTCGAGCTCACCGCAGTCCGGCAGGTGCAGGCCATCGAGCAGCGGACCGCCGTACGCCTGCACCGCATCCTCGAGGCGCTCCAGCCGGAGCGCGTCGTCGAACTCCCACAGATCGCAGCGCAATCGCTGCGGCGCGAGTCGCAGGTCGTCGCCGACGGCCGCCAGGGTGCCGTCGCCGAGCGCGCCGCGAAGCAGGTAGAGCGAGTCGCGCAGCAGATGGCGGGCGCGCTCGGCGTCGTGCTCGGGCCAGAGCCAGGCGACGAGCCTGTCGCGCGCGACCGGCCGGGGATGATGAACGGCGAGGATCGCGAGCAGCACCAGACGGCGGCGCTGCGTCGCTCGACCCGTCAGCGCACCGGACTCGTCCTCGAGGGTCGCGCCCCCGAGGAGCCGAAGCAGGAGCATGCGCACCTCCACGACGCACGCGCGACGCCCGCGCGACGACGGAACGACGCGCGGCTGCCAACATAGGCAGCCCCCCGCAGCCGGGAAAGCACGCAGAGCCGACGTCGCCCCGACGCGTGACGCCGACCACCGGCTCGATGCCCCAACTCTCGTCTACCTCCTGGAGGTGCGCCATGCGAACGACCCCCCTGACGAGTGCCCTGGCAGTCGTCTGCCTGGTACCGGTCCTCGCGGTCTGCGACGCTCCGGGCCGCGGCGTGGAACCCACCGAGGCGCCCACCGGCCGACCGAGCTTCACCCTCGGCCAGGGCTCGACTCCCACGTTCATCGGCCAGGCCACGTACCAGGATCTCGACAAGGTGAAGCGCGTGACCGGCGACTGGCACGTCGAGCTGAAAGCGAAGGGTGGGCTCGAGGTCGTCGTCCGCAGCTTCGCTTACGCCCCCGGCTCGTTCACCGGGTGGCACAAGCACCCGGGGCCCGTGCTCATCCAGGTCGTCGAGGGCACCGTCACGTTCTTCGAGGCCGACGCTCCATGCACGCCCATCATCGTGAGCGCCGGGCACGGCTACCTCGACGATGGCGTACACGGACACATCGGACGCAATCTCAGCGGAGCGCCCGCGAAGGACGTCACGATCTACCTCGCGCCACCGGGCACGCAGGTCTCACAGCTGCGCATCGACATGCCGGAGCCGCCGGGCGCCGCCGCCTGTTCCTGAGGCGGGCCGACACGCGTCGCGGGCCCGTTGCATCGTGGTGCGGCGAGAGGCAGGGGCGGACCCGCGGGGTCCGCCCCTCGCCACGTGCGACCACCGCGGGCGAAACGGATGAACACCGCCCGCCGTAGGGCCCCCGCGCGCCACGGTGACGCGCCCCGTCGCTCCGTTCCCTCCCCACCGCCCCGCCCCATGGCCGGATCCCTCCGCCTCGCCCTCGCCGCCGGCCTGATCGCCGCGCTGCCCCTCGCCCCCGCCGCGCTCCGGGCGCAGGCCGCGCCCGCCGCCGCGTCGCAGATCGCCGTCTCGAAGGACGCCGCCGCAGACTCGCTCGCGTTCCCGCGCCAGTTCGTCGACTGGATCTTCACGACGAAGGGCGACAGCGCGTTCGCGCACGCCGGCCCGCAGCTGCGCGAGAGCATGAAGTCGGCGGAGTCGGTGAACCAGATGTCGGGCCGCATCCTGACGCGCTTCGGCGAGCTGCAGGGGACCGACGCCGAGGTGCAGTTCGCCGAGGGCGACCTCAAGGTCTACATCACGGTGATGCGCTTCGCGACGGCGCCCGAGCCGGGCGCGTTCGTGGTCGCGTACTCGCCGACCACGAAGATCGTCGAGCGGTCGAGCTTCGGCCCGCTGTCCGGCGTGAAGTCCCGCTATCCGAACGCGAAGCTGCCCTGAGCGGCCGGCGAGACGAGCGAAGGGCCGGGGAGATCCCCGGCCCTTCGCTCGTCTCGTGCTCACGACCGCGCGGCGCGACGTCGCGCGCGGCGACGCGCGCGCGCCACGGCCAGCGCGGCGAGGCCGCCGGCCACGAGGGCGGACGTGCCCGGCTCGGGCACGACGCTCGTCGCGCTCACGGCGCGCACCTCGAACGACGCGCTGGCGAGGACGCTCGATGCGGCGTTCGTGGGACCGCCGAGGACGAAGAGCGTGCCGCCGTAGCTCCCCGGCGCGACGCCGCCGCCGACGATCGCCCGGAACAGCTCCGCCGAGACCGAGGCGCCCGGCGCGAGGCTGGACGGCGCGTTGACGAGGAACGGCGTCTCGTCCACGCTGAGCGAGGACGTGATGCTCACGCCGTTGAGGAACAGCGGCGTCGCGCCCGCGTTGGTGAGCGTCCCCCGGAAGGCGACGGCCGCGGGCGGGACGACGCCCGTCGCCAGCGGCTGGTCGAGGACCAGGGTGAGGGGCTGCGCCCGGGCCGGGAGCGCCGAGGAGAGCACGAGAGCCGCGGAGGCCAGCAGCGAGCGGATGACGCGCATGCGACACGCTCCTCGTATCGGGTGGTGGCCGGACGCTCGGCCGCGCACGGGCCGCTCGCGGTGCGAGCATCGACCTCGCCACGGTACCGGTCCCGGAGGGGAGCGGCAAGCCGGACGCGATCACGACGCGACCGTCGGGCTCCGACCCTGACGACA
Organism: uncultured bacterium; assembly: GCA_966128675.1. Classification (GTDB taxonomy): domain Bacteria; phylum Gemmatimonadota; class Gemmatimonadetes; order Gemmatimonadales; family Gemmatimonadaceae; genus Roseisolibacter. Next base: position 2,642 of record CBHYLO010000399.1, read on the forward strand.
CCGTAATCCCGGAGGCCCTGCCGGACACGAGCGCCGACGCGGCCGCGCACGCGGCTCTTGCCGAACCGTGGCGCGGGTGCAAGCATCTCGGAGGGCCGTCCCATGACGGTCCGACCGGCGCGGCGAGGGGACCGGGCAGGCGCCCGGGCCTTTCACGCGCCGGCACATCGCCTCGAAGCCGCGTCGCGAGGCCGCACTGTTCGGCGGGAGAGTGCGCGCGCATGAGAACGGCACTGGGATGCACCCGCTGCGGGACGGCCATCCAGCCCGGCCAGCGGTTCTGCAGCGAATGCGGCACGCCCGTGATCACGGAGTGCGCGTCGTGCGGCGCGCCCGTCACCCCGGAGGCGCGCTTCTGCCCGCGCTGCGGCGTGCCGGTCACCGTGCGCTCCGGGCCGTCCACGCCGGCCTACGGCGCGGGCAGCACGCCGGCCACCAGCAACCGCTCGCCAACGCCCGACACGGCGGCCGATTCCGCGCGGCACACGAGCTGGCGCCACGTCGCCGCGCACCTGCAGGCCGCGCTGCGCGGCGAGTTCACCATCGAGCGCGAGATCGGGCGCGGCGGCATGGCGGCCGTGTACCTCGCGCGCGAGCTGCGCCTGGACCGCTGGGTCGCGCTCAAGGTGATGTCGCCGTCGCTGCTGGCCGGCCACGGCATGGTGGAGCGCTTCCAGCAGGAGGCGGTGACGGTCGCGAACCTGTCGCACGCGAACATCGTCACCATCCATTCGGTGCGCGACGTCGACGACCTGCACTGCTTCGTGATGCAGTACGTCGACGGGCGCGCGCTCGACCGCATCCTCCACGAGGTGCGCCGCCTGCCGCTCGCCGCCGTGCAGTCGGCGCTCTTCCAGGTGGGGAGCGCGCTGTCGTACGCGCACCGCCGCGGCGTGATCCACCGCGACATCAAGCCCGCGAACATCCTCATCGACACGAACGGCGACGCGATCGTCACCGACTTCGGCATCGCGAAGGTCGCCGAGGCGACGGGCCACACGCAGACCGGGGTGCTCATCGGCACGCCGTCGTACATGAGCCCCGAGCAGTGCCTCGGCGTGAAGGTGACCGCGGCGTCCGACCAGTACGCGCTCGGCGTCGTCGCGTACGAGCTGCTCGCCGGCCAGCTGCCGTTCACGGGGCCCAGCCTCGTCGTACTGCAGGCGCAGATCAGCCAGACGCCGACACCGCTCGAGGAGCTGGCGCCCGACTGCCCGCCCGACGTCGCGGCGGCGGTGATGCGCATGCTGGCGAAGGATCCCGCCGACCGCTTCCCGAGCATCGCGCAGGCGGTCGCCGCGATCGGCGGCGGGCCGCTGGGCGAGGACGATCCGCTGCGCGCCACGCTCGCGGTGATGGCCGGCGCGGCGCCGGCCGCGCCGCCGCCGCCGCCCGCGCCGGTGCCCGCGCGCGTGGAGGTGACGCTGCCCGACGGCCGCTGGGAGGCTGGCGACACGCTGCAGGCGACCGCGCTCGTCATCGGGTCCGACGAGCAGCCGATGCCCGAGGTCGCGGCGCAGTGGTCGACGGACGACGCGGGCGTGCTGCGCGTGGACGCCGAGACGGGGCAGGTCACGCTGCTCGCGCCGGGACGCGCCGTCGTGCGCGCGACGGCGGGCGACGCGCAGGGCGAGGCCACGCTCGACGTCGAGGCGCCGCGCCCGGACCGCATCGAGGTCGACGCGCCGCCGGCGCGGCTGCGCGCGTGCGAGTCGTGGCGGCCGTCGGTGACGGTGCGCGACCGGCGCGGCGCGACGATGGACGTGCCGGTCACGCTGAGCGTGGACGACGCGGACGTCGCGGTGATCGCGGACGGCGCCGTGGACGCTGTGAACGCGGGCACGACGACGCTGCGCGTGGCGGTGGATGCGCTGACGCACGCGGTGCCGCTGCGCATCGCGCCGGCCGCCGTCGCGTCGGTCGAGGTGACCGCGCCCGACGCGTCGCTGGAGGTGGGCGAGCGCGCGCACCTCGCGGCGCGCGCGCTCGACGCGCGCGGACGCGTGCTGCACGACGCGGTCGTGAGCTGGCGCTCCAGCGCCCCCGACGTCGCGACGGTGAACCGCGAGGGCGTGGCGAGCGCGCTCGCACCGGGGAGCGCGACCATCCGCGCGGAATCCTCGGGCCAGCACGCGACCGTCGCGCTGCAGGTGCGCCCGGCCGCGGTCGCGTCGCTCACGCTGTCGTCGCCTGTCGACGCGCTGCACGTCGGCGAGCGCGCGCGCCTGACGGCGGTCGTGCGCGACCGGCGC
>CBHYLO010000400.1:0-4883 GCA_966128675.1 uncultured bacterium
CCGAGGATCGACATGTTGTCGGTGTTCATCACGCCGTGCACGAAGCCCACGCGCATCCAGTGCACGACCATGCGCGCCGTGCGCTCGCACACCTCGCGGAACCAGGCGGCGCGGACCACCTCGGGCGCGCCCTCCAGGTGCGGGTAGTCGCGCGCGATGGTGAAGTCGACCAGCTTCCCGAGGTTCTCCACGTCGCCGCGCGCGGTGAAGATCTCGAAGTTGCCGAAGCGGATGAACGACGGCGCGACGCGGCACACGACGGCGCCCGGCTCGGGGCGCGGATGCCCGTCGTAGAACATGTCGCGCACCACCGGCTCGCCCGTCGTCACGACCGACAGCGCGCGCGTCGTCGGCACGCCGAGGTGGTGCATCGCCTCGCTGCACAGGAACTCGCGGATGGACGAGCGCAGCACGGCGCGCCCGTCGGCGGTGCGCGAGTAGGGCGTGGGCCCCGCGCCCATGAGCAGCAGCTCCCACCGCTCGCCCTGCGCGTTGACGACCTCGCCGAGCGTGATCGCGCGCCCGTCGCCGAGCTGGCCGGCCCAGTGGCCGAACTGGTGGCCGCCGTAGCAGGCCGCGTACGGCTGCATGCCGGGGAGCAGCGCGTTGCCGCCGAACACCTCCGCGAACCACGGCTCGCGCACGTCGTCCTCGGTGAAGCCGACGAGCGCCGCGACCTCGCGCGCGTGCGCCAGCAGCCGCGGCGCGGCCACGGGCGTGGGCGCGACGGGGCTCCACGCGGCGCCGAGCACCTGCCGCCGGCGGGGCGACTGCTCGGGGTCGCCGGGGAGCTCGGCGACGAAGCGGTTGTCGAAGCTGGGGAGCGTGGGCGTGGCGGTCACGGCGATGTCGGAGATGGGGACTGCTGTGATACACCACGAATCGTGCGCGGCGGACCCCTTCTGCTCGTGGGAAGGATTCGGATGCTTCGGATCATTCAGATCGCCCCGCTTGGCGGCGACGCTCCGCGTACTCCACGGAGCGATCCGGAGCATCCGCCTCACCCGGAGCATCCGTATCCCTCCCAATAGGCACAGGGGTCCGGCGCGATCAGCGGTGCGCGTCCAGCCGGTCGAAGTCGCGGGCCGGGATCTCGACGGTCGTGAAGCCGTTCGTCACCCACGCGGACTCCAGCCCCAGCGACGCGCGCAGCCAGCGGTAGAACTGCACGTCCGAGAGGCTCGGCGCGTTGGCGCCGGCGACGTCGGCGTCGCGCCTGTCGAGGTAGAACGGGTGGTTGTGCAGGTGCGCGCGCACCGTCCACCCCTCGGCGCGGTCGCGGGCGACGTGGGCCAGCAGCGGATCGAGCTTCGGCGGCCACGGCGCGCCGCTCGCGGCGAAGTAGACGCGGAGCCGCGCGGGGCGCTCACCCGTCGCGGCGTGGTGCAGCAGCAGCGCGTGGAACTCCGTCGGCCGGGTCGCCATCGGGAAGCGCGCCGCCTGCCCGTCGATCAGCAGCGCCTCCAGGCAGCCGACCGGGCGGAGCGCGCCCACCGCGCCGTCGCGCACGAGCCGCCCGTTCCCGGCCTCGCGCCGCAGCGTCGAGTCGGGGCGGCTGCCCAGGTAGTCGATCTGCCGCTGCAGCAGCGCGCGCGGCTCGGCGGTGCCGAGCGTGGCGGCGACGGTGTCGCGGAAGCGGCGGAGCGCGGGCAGCGCCGCGGGGTCCCACGCGGCCGGCAGCGCGTCGGCCGACAGCGTCCACCGCTGCCAGACCGTGTCCGCGCGCGGCGCGAGCACCTCGGGGGCGGCGGGCCAGGCGCAGGCGGCGCGCGGCGGGACCGGCGGCGCGGCGCGCGCGCACGCGGCGAGCGTGGCGAGCGTCGCGAGGAGGACGGTGCGGAGCGCGCGGTGCACGGAGGGGCGGAGATGGAGCCGCGGTCGCCAGGGGCGGCGTCCCGCGTCGTGCAGGATGCGCCCGCGACCTCCCCACGCGACAGGGGCTCCGACCGGTCAGCCGCCTCCGACCAGGAGCGCGCCGAGCGCGCCGACGCCGAGCCAGATGCCCGCGACGAGGCCGAGCGTGCGCGACCAGCTCACGCGCCGCGTCTCCAGCGCGCGCACGCTGTCCATGGGCACAGCCAGCACGGTCGGGCGCCCGTCCCGGCCGATCCGGTAGCGCTCCGCGTGGAGGGTGTCCCGGTCGATGCGCGCCTTCGCCAGGTCGAGCTGGCGGCCGTCGGCCAGGGTGGCGCGGGTGCGGCCGCCCAGCGCCTGCACGCCGGGCGTGGGCAGCGGGTGCGCGTGCCAGCCGTGGCAGCCGGCGAGCAGGACGCCGGCGAGGACGGGGCGGATCCGGGCAGATGCGGCCGACAGGCGGGACCTCATGCGGCACCTCGGGGCGCGAGCGCGCACGCGGGTCGGGAGCGACCGCACGCGTCCGGCGCGAGGACCGTAACGCGGGCCCGCCGGCCTGGCGAGCGCGCTTCTCCGTGCCGGAGCGTCGGACGGCACGCGACACCGTGCCGCGCCCTTGCGACGCGCGCCCGGGACTCGCACCGTCGGGGCATCCTTCCGGAGGTCGCCATGCCGCGTGCCGTTCGGTCCGCCGCCCTGCTCCTCGCCCTCGCCGCCGCCCGCGCGGTACCCGCCGCCGCGCAGGACCACGCGCACCCGCGCGACGCGACGGCCGAGCGCCTGGGGACCGTGCACTTCCCGACGTCGTGCGCGGCGGCCGTCGCGCCGCGCTTCGACCGCGCCGTCGCGCTCCTGCACTCGTTCGAGTTCGGCGCGAGCCTGCGCGGGTTCAGCGACGTCCTCGCCACCGACTCCACGTGCGCCATGGCGCAGTGGGGGATCGCGATGAGCCGCTGGGGCAACCCGATGGCCGCCGGCAACCGCGCCGCCGCGCTGCTGAGCGCCGGCCGCGCGGCCAGCGACGCCGCCGCGCGCCTGGGCGCGGGCGCCACGGAGCGCGAGCGCGGCTACATCGCCGCGGTGGCGCAGCTCTACGCCGATCCCGAGCGCCGCGACCAGGCGACGCGCGTCGCGGCGTACGAGCGCGCGATGGCCGACCTCGCGGCGCGGCAGCCCGCGGACACCGAGGCGACGATCTTCCACGCGATCGCGCTCACCGCGTCGGCGTCGCCCACCGACAAGACGTACGCGCAGCAGCTGCGCGCGGGCGCGATCCTCGAGCCCATCTGGGCGGCGCAGCCCGACCACCCGGGGCTCGCGCACTACATCATCCACACCTACGACTACCCGCCGCTGGCCGCGAAGGCGCGCGCGGCGGCGCAGCGCTACTCGCGCATCGCGCCGTCGGCCGCGCACGCGATGCACATGCCCTCGCACACCTTCACGCGCGTGGGCCTGTGGCGCGAGTCCGTCGAGTCCAACCTCGGCTCGATCGACGTCGCGCTCGAGAGCGCGTCCATCGGCGAGGCGCTGCACGCGTCCGACTACGTGACGTACGCCTACCTGCAGATGCGCCGCCTGGACGACGCGCGGCGCGTGCTGGACGGCCTGCCCGCGCTCGCGGCGCGCTTCGATCCGCAGGCCGTCACGGGCGCCGCGCCGCCCTCCGCCGCCTACTTCGCGCTGGCCGCGATCCCCGCGCGCTACGCGCTGGAGCGGCGCGACTGGGCGCAGGCCGCGCGCCTCGCGCCCACGACCACGCCGTATCCATGGACCGAGGCGATGACGCACTTCGCGCGCGCCCTCGGCGCGTCGCACACGGGCGACCTCGCGACCGCGCGCGCGTCCATCGACTCGCTGGCGGCGATCCAGCCGCGGCTCGTCGCGCGTGGCGAGAACTACTGGGCCGAGCAGGTGGCGATCCAGCGGCTGGGCGCGCAGGCGTGGCTGGACCACGCGCAGCGGCGCGACGACGCGGCGCTGGCCGCGATGCGCGAGGCCGCCGACCGCGAGGACGCGACGGAGAAGTCCGCGGTCACGCCCGGACCGCTGGCGCCCGCCCGCGAGCTGCTCGGCGACCTGCTGCTGGAGCTGGGGAAGCCCGCCGACGCGCTGGCGGCCTACCGGAAGGCGCTCGGGACGGAGCCGAATCGATACCACACGATGGAGGGGGCGCGGCGCGCCGAGCGGGCCCTGAACGGCGGAGGACGGAAGAGCGGAGGACGGTGAGGCGGACGACGATGGCGCGTGAGACGGTGAGGCGGACCCTTCGCGCTCGATGCGTCAAGCCGGGAGGTCCGCCCCATCGTCTCACGCCGTTCCGTCTTCCGCCGTCTCGTCCGCCGCCGTTCCGTCCTCCGCCGTATCGCGCGCTACGGGACCTGCGCGACGTAGATGGTGTGCTTCCCGCCCGACGTCGCGTGCGCTCTGGGCCGGTCGATCGCGAGCGAGAGCTTGGCGCGCTGCAGCAGCGCCTCGAACGTCCGGTCGTCGCCGGCCGACCACCACGCCACGCGCCCGCCGCGGCGCAGCGCGTCGGCGGCCAGGCGCACGCCGCCGCGGGAGTACAGCGAGGCGTTCCCCGCGCTCGTCATCGCCTCGGCGCCGTTGTCGACGTCCAGCATGATGCCGTCGTAGCTCCCGCGCCCCTCGCGCAGCAGCTCCATCACGTCGGCGTGCCGCAGCTCGACGCGCGGGTCGGCCAGCGCGTCGTGCGCCAGCGGCCACTCGGGGTTGCGGTTCCAGGCGATGACGTCGTCCAGCAGCTCGGCCACCACCACGTGCGCGTCCGCGGGCAGCAGGCGCAGCGCCTCGCGCAGCGTGAAGCCGAGGCCCAGGCCGCCGATCAGCACGCGCGGCGCCGCGACGCCGGCGAGCGGCGCGCACACCAGCTCCGCGAGGCGGTCCTCGGAGTGGTGGCGGCGCGTGGACATCAGCTCCACGCCCGCGACGCGGATGCTGTACGCGCCGTCGTGGCGCAGCAGCGTGAGGACGGTGCCGTCGGGCGCGACGGCCTCGCCGAGCTTCTC
>CBHYLO010000401.1:0-4874 GCA_966128675.1 uncultured bacterium
GCAGCCCACAGCCTCCTCGTCAGAACCCCGTCAGGCGGCGCGGGCCCCCGCTGCCCCACCTTGCGGTTGCCGGCGCGCGGGAGTTCGCTACAGGCATGCCCGCCCGCCGCTCGCGTGGCGCGCTGGCCGCTGCGCCGGACGCGCGCGCGCTCATCGCGCTCCTGCTCCTCACGCTGCTCCTCTCCGGCCTGCTCGCCTTCGAGGCCGAGCAGGAGGTGGGCGCGCATCGCGTGGCCAGCGCGCGCGTGCTCCGCGAGCACCTCGCGGCCACCGGGCGCGACGCGCTGGACGCGACGGCCGTGGCGCTGCGCGAGGCGCTGGCGACGTCGCTCGGTCCCGCGGTCGAGGGTCGCGCCGCCACGCCCTACGACCTGCTGCCGTCGCCCACGGTGCTCGCGAACCGCATGGGGACGCGGCTCACCTGCATGGTCCCGTCGCCGGGGTGGCTGCGGCTCGACCTGCGCGACGGATCGCTCGACGTCGCCGGCCACGTGCCGCCCGCGGCCGCGGCGTGGGCGGTGGGCGCGGCACGCACGATCGCGCACGGCGGCGCGGCGGCCACCGACGGCGGCTACGCGATCGTCGCCGGCCGCGGCGCGATGGCGGGACGCGTGGTCGCGCTCGGCGTGAAGCGCGCGCCGTTCGACGCGCCGCTGGCGGTCTACGCCCTCGTGACCTGCGACGACGTCTTCGGCGCGTCGCTGCTGGGCGCCGCGCGGCGCACCGGCGCGGGCGGCGACGCGCTCTCGCTGGCGCTCGCCGACTCGCTGCTGACGATCGAGGTGCGCGACGCCGCCGGCACGCTGCTCGGCCGCTCGCCGGCGCGCGCGGCCGCCGTGACCGACGCGCACGTGGTGGCCGTGCGGCGCGTCGCGGGGCTCACGCTGCGCGCGTTCGAGGGGCCGGGCGCGGCGGGCCGCGTGCTCGTGCCCGCGCAGCGGCGCACGCGCGTGCTGGTGGTGGGCGCGCTGGCCGCCATCACCGGCGCGCTCGGCCTGCTGGCGCTGCGGCAGCTGCGGCGCGAGCAGGAGCTGGTGCGGCTGCGCGCCGACTTCACGTCGAGCGTGTCGCACGAGCTGCGCACGCCGCTCGCGCAGATCCTCCTCTTCGGCGAGACGCTGGCGCTCGGCCGCGTGCACGACGAGGCGCAGCGGCGCGCGGCGGCGGACACGATCGTGCGCGAGGCGCGGCGGCTGATGCACATGGTGGAGAACGTGCTGCACGCCGCGCGCGCCGAGCGGCGCGCGAACCCGGTGCGCGCGGAGGCCGTCGCGCTGGCGCCGCTGGTGCGCGAGGTGGCCGACGGCTTCGCGCCGCTGGCCGAGGCGGCCGGCATGCGCGTGACCACCGACGTGCCGCCCACGCTCGGCGTGCGCGCGGAGGCGGGCGCGCTGCGGCAGATCCTCCTCAACCTGCTGGACAACGCGCTGCGCTACGGCGCGCCCGCGCAGACGATCTGCGTGGCCGCGCTCGCGGAGACCGCGACGACCGTGCGGCTGACGGTGGACGACGCGGGCCCGGGCATCGCGCCGCGCGACCGGCAGCGCGTGTGGCTCCCGTTCGTGCGGCTGGCGCGCGACCGGCAGGCGGGCGACCGCACCGGGAGCGGGCTGGGGCTCGCGGTGGTCGCGGACCTCGTGCGCGCGATGGAGGGCGAGGCGTGGATCGGCGACGCGCCGGGTGGCGGCACGCGCGTGTCGGTGCGGCTGCCCACGGCGCCGCTGCCCGATGCGCCCGGCGACGACGCGCCCGCGCACGACGCGATCGCGGAGGTGGTCGCGTGAGCGCCGCGACGCCCTCGGCCAACGGCGCCGGCGCGCGCCGCATCCTCGTCGTCGAGGACAACGCCGTGCTGGCCGAGGGGCTGCGCCACAACCTCGCCTTCGAGGGCTACTCGGTGCGCGTCGCGGGCGGGGCGCAGGCGGGCCTCGCGGCGCTGCAGGCGGAGGCGGCGGACCTCGTGATCCTCGACCTGATGCTGCCGGACGGCGACGGCTTCCACGTGCTGCGCACCCTGCGCGGCGCGGGCGACGCGACGCCGGTGCTCGTGCTCACCGCGCTGGGCGACGAGTCGGACAAGGTGCGCGGGCTGCGCCTGGGCGCCGACGACTACGTCACCAAGCCGTTCGGATTGCTGGAGCTGCTGGCGCGCGTGGACGCGCTGCTGCGCCGCGCCGCGCGCCCCGCGCCGCCGCGCGAGCGCTTCGGCGCGGTGGAGGTGTGCCCGGCGACGCACGAGGTCACGCGCGCCGGCGCGCCGGTCGCGCTGCGCCCCAAGGAGTACGAGCTGCTGGTGGCGCTGCTGCGGCACGACGGCGCGGTGGTGACGCGCGACGAGCTGCTGCGCGAGGTGTGGCGGTACGACGCGAGCGTGACGAGTCGCACCGTCGATACCCACGTGCTGGAGCTGCGCCGCAAGCTCGAGGACGACCCGGCCAATCCGCGGCACCTGCTGACGGTGCGCAAGACGGGGTATCGGCTGCAGCGCTGACTTTGGCGCGCCGCGGCGGCGATCGTCGCGACAGGCTCCGGCTCCCGGTGATCACGGCCGCTGCGGAGCCTCACCGCTGCGCGTGAGTCTCCTTGCTGCGATCACGGGTCGCCTGCGCCCGCCCACGCCGCGCCCGCCACCGGCCATCCTCGTGCGATTGGAACACGCTCGGCGCTCGGCGCTCGGCGCTCGGCGCTCGGCGCTCGGCGCTCGCCGTCTTTGACGTCGATGGGCGAGTTGCGCGCCAGCGAGGGGTGCCGCTGATGGGTCGCGCGCTCAGCGCCGCCGCACCGACACGCTCCCGTTCGTCGTCCGCACGCGGATCGTCGGGCCGCCCGCGCCCAGCTGCGTGCGGATCGTGCGGTCGATGCGGCCGCTGACCGTCATCGGGAAGTCGATGTCGAAGCGGCCGTTCACGGTGCCCGTCTCGAGCTGCGCGTCGTAGCCCGACGGGATCGACAGCCGCACGCCGCCGTTCTGCGTGCGCACGTCCAGCCCCGCGCCGCGCCACCGGTTGCCCGCGAGCGTCACCGTCACGCCGCCGTTCTGCGTCTCGCCGCGCACGTCGCCCGCGAGGTCGTCGAGCACCACGCCGCCGTTGACCGCGCTGAAGCGCACCGCGCCCTCGACGTCGAAGATGCGCACGCCGCCGTTCTGCGTGTCGAGCGACAGGTCGGTGCGGCGCGGCACGTAGACGTCGAAGCTCACCGACCACGACTCGCGCGAGCGCTGGCGCGGGCCGCTGGCGCGGATCGTCCCGTCGGTCTCGACGCGCAGGCCGTCGAGCAGCGCGCGCGCGTCGGCGTCGCGGTCGGCCTGCGCCTGCAGGCGCGCGACGACGCGGATCTCGTTGCGGTCCCACCCCGTGACCGTGACGCCGCCGTTGTCGCCGCCGTCCACGACGACGCGCCCACGCGCGGGGATCGTCACCTCGCGCACGTCGCACGCCCGCGCGTCGTCGCCGCCCCAGCGCCCGCTGCGGCAGTCCTCCAGCCACTCGCGCGCGTCGCGCGCCTGCGCGCCCGCGGTGGCGCCGACGAGGAGGAGCAGGGCGGGGGCGATCCGCAGCGAGGTCGGGAGGACGGCAGCGCGCATGGCAGGCTCGGGCCGGGGAGACGATGAGGGCAGGCGGGGATGGGACAGCGCGGACGGGCCGAGGGTTTGTTGGCCCGCGCATCGGGGAAATCGATGCCGTTGCCCCCGTCATCGAGCCCGTCTATGCTGCGGGCATGGATGCCCCGCTCGCCCCGCTCGGCTCGCTCACGCTGACGCAGCTCGCCTACGTCGTCGCCGTCGACACGCATCGTCACTTCGGACGCGCCGCGGCCGCCTGCCACGTCACGCAGCCGACGCTCTCCATGCAGCTCGGGAAGCTCGAGCGTGCGCTCGGCGCCACGCTCTTCGACCGCACGCGCGCGCCCGTCGTGCCCACCGTGCTCGGCGCGCAGGTCGCGGCGCAGGCGCGCGTGGTGCTGCGCGAGGCCGCGCGCGTGGTCGAGCTGGGCCAGGACGCCGACGGCGACGTCGCCGGCGAGCTGCGCCTCGGCGTCATCCCGACGCTCGCGCCGTACCTGCTGCCGCGCGTGCTCGACGAGCTGGCGCGCCGCCACCCGCGGCTGGAGCTGGTGGTCGAGGAGCGGCTGACGGACGACGTCCTCGACGGCCTGCGCCACGACGCGCTCGACGTCGCGCTGCTGGCGTCGCCCGCCGGGCCCGCGTCGGAGCTGGAGGAGCGCGCGCTTTTCCACGAGCCGTTCGTGGGCTACGTCGGCCGGGGGCATCGCCTCGCCGAGCGCGACACGCTCGCCGCCGCGGACCTCTCGCTCGACGACCTCTGGCTGCTGGCGGAGGGCCACTGCCTGCGCAGCGAGGCGGTGCGGCTGTGCGGGCAGCGCGAGGCGCGCGGCGCGCGCGGGGCCACGCTCGCGCGTCCGGGACGCGCGCGCTTCGAGAGCGGCAACCTCGAGACGCTCAAGCGCCTCGTCGAGCGCGGGCAGGGGATGACGCTGCTCCCGGCGCTGGCGGCGGCCGAGCTGCCGACGGCGGCGCAGCGCCGGCTCGTGCGCGCGTTCGACGCGCCGGTGCCGACGCGCACCATCCGCCTCGTGCGGCGCCGCGCCCTGCGCCGCCCGCAGCTGGCGGACGCGCTGACGGCCGCGATCCTCGACGTGGTGCCGGAGCGCTTCGTGCGCGTGAAGGGACGATCGGGCGCGTGACGCGGATCCCGACCCCGGCACGCGTCGGCGCACCGGGCATGAGGGCGGCCTGTGCGACGTCGGTAGAAATGCCGGCGGGCGGCGGCGCCGATCCGTTCCCGGCCGTACCTTGCCGCCGCCTCTCACCCCATCCCATGCGACGCTCCGTCCGTCCCGGTGTCCTCGCG
>CBHYLO010000402.1:0-4853 GCA_966128675.1 uncultured bacterium
ATCGCGCGACCTGAAATTGTGGCGTGCGGAGACACGCAGTGGCTCCGCAGCCACAATTTCCGAGCGTGATCCGCCCCCGTCCGCCCTGAGCCGACGCGCGGGACTCTACCTACCGCCCAGCAACCGCGCGTGTGGCATTCTCCAGTGCTCGCGTGGCGGCATCGAAGCGTGACGCGAGATCCGCGACCTCGGCGGACGCGCGCGACGCGTCGCCGTCGCGCACGGACTCGGCGACGGACGGGAAGACCACGTTCGCGTAGCCGTTGTTCTCGTCCGCCGCGTAGATCAGGTTCCGGAACCACGGGCGCGTGCGCAGCCCCTGCGGGCGCGTGAGCGCGCGCTCGACCTGCTTCAGCGCCTCGTTCGCGGCGCGCAGGCGTGCTGGCGGGGCGTTGCCGGCGAGGGCCGCGTCGCGCGCCGTCGCGAAGTCCGCGGCCGCGCGCTCCATGCGGTCGATCGCGGCCGACAGCGGCGCGGTGCTCACGTTCGCCAGGCGGCGCGCCGTCGCCTCGCGGTCCAGCGCGGGCAGGTAGCGGCGCATCGTGCGCGCGAACTCCACGTAGTCGTACGGCAGCACCTCGGCGTTCGCGAGGCGCAGCATCAGCGCGGCGTTCACGCGCGCGGCCGCCGCGTGGTACGCGAACGTCGGATCGGCGAAGCGGCGCGCGAAGTCGTAGCTGTCGTACTGCGAGTGGTACACGCCGCCCGCGCCGCCGAAGCCCCAATCGGCGATCGGCACGCCGAGGTGGTTGTAGAAGCCGGCGAAGTCGCTGCCGCCGCCGGGATCGCCCATCGCCGGCTCCGCGCTGTCCGCGACCGCCGCGCGCTTCCGCCACACCGCGTAGACGCTCCCCTGCCCGCTCGGGTCGGGCACGACGCGCGCGACGTCGCGCAGCGTGGCGCGCAGCGACGGCGAGCCGCCGCCGCCGAAGCTCGGGCCGCTCGCGGCGACGTCCTGGTTCAGGTACGCGACCGCGTGGCGCGACAGGCGCAGCGAGTCGTCCTCGACGTACTCCGTCGAGCCCACGAGGCCCCACTCCTCCGCGTCCCACGTCGCGAAGACGAGCGTGCGCTTCGGGCGGCGGCCGGCCTTCACCTCCTCCATCACCGCGCGCGCCGCCTCGAGCACGCTCACCGTGCCGCTGACGTTGTCCGCGGCGCCGGGGCCCCAGCCGTCGCGGTGCGCGCCGACCATCACGATCTCGTCGGGCTGCTCGCTGCCGCGGATCGTGCCGAACGTGTTCCAGATCGTCTTCCAGCCGTTGGTCGCGGCGTCGGTGGTGACGCGCACGCGCGCGCGCATCGGCCCCGGGCCCGCGTGGTAGCGCAGCGCGAGCCCGCCCTGCCACGTCTGCGGGACGCTCGCGCCGCGCACGCCCTCCAGCAGCAGCTGCGCGTTGCCGTAGCCGATCGGCACCACCGGGATGCGCGGCGTCCCCATGCTGTCCACCGGCAGGCGACGCGCGTTCTCGCGGCTCGGCCAGCCGGGCGTGGACGGATCGCCGTTTCCGTTGAACACCGAACCGCGCTGCACGCCGAACGCGGGCCGCATCGGCCCCTCGGGGTACACGTCGCCGCGCACGAAGCCGTCGTCGGCCGGGTCGCTGTAGATGATGAGCGCGACCGCGCCGCGCTTCTCGGCCTCGCGCGCCTTGATGCCGCGGAACGAGCGGCCGTAGCGCGCCAGCACGACCTTCCCCTGCACCGAGACGCCCATCGAGTCGAGCTGCGCGTAGTCCTCGATCAGGCCGTAGTTCACGTACACGATCTCGCCGCTCGCGTCGCCCGCGGCGCTGGAGCCGTTGACCGTCGGGTACTGCGCCGCGCCCGACGTCGCGTCGCCCGTCACCGCCGGCTCGGCCAGCGACAGCGCGGTGCTGTCGCCCTTCGGGCCGATGCGCCACAGCTGCACGCCCGTGGCGTGCGGCATCCACACGCGGTACGCGCGCACCTCCGTCTCGAGGCCGAGCGTCTTCATCGCGTCGATGACGTAGTCGCGCGTGCGCGCCTGCGCCGGCGACCCGGCGACGTGCGTCTCGGCCGACAGCGCGCGGACGTGCGCGTGGGCGCGGGCGGTGTCGGGGCGCGCGACGACGCTCGCCTCGAGCGCGCGTTGGCGCGCCGCGGCGGCGGGCGAGTAGCCGGGGAGCGGGGCGGCCGGCTGCGCGTGGGCGCGCGGCGCGAGGAGCACGGCCGCGAGCGCGGCGGCGGTCGGGAGGCGTCGGATCACGAGAGGGAGCGCGTGGAGGACGGGCCAGGCGGATGCCGCGAAGAATACCGCGGGGCGGGGCGCGATGGCGCCGCGGTGGCGCACCGACACGTCCGGCCGTATCCTGGCGCACCCTCCGCCCCACCCCGCCGTGCCGCAGCTCGCGCCCGTCCCTCCCGCCACGTACGCCCCGCCGGTCCACGCGGCCGGCGCGCCCGCGCCCGCCGCCGTCGCGCGCTGCCCCAGCTGCGACGCCGAGCGGCCCGCGCGCTTCTGTCCGGCGTGCGGCGAGGCGCGCGTGGAGGCGGAGGACTTCACGCTCCGCACCTTCGTCGCGCACGCGTTCGAGCAGTTCACGAGCGTGGACGGCGCGCTGTGGCGCACGCTGCGCGCGCTCATGCTCCGCCCTGGCCAGCTGACCGCCGACTGGATCGCTGGCCGCCGCCGCGGCTACGCGCGGCCGCTGCAGCTGTTCGTGCTGGTGAACGTCGCCTTCTTCGTGCTGCTGTCGGCGGCGGGCACGGGGTTCCGCTTCCGGCTGGAGCAGTACACGCACGGCCGCGTGAGCACGATCGTGCTGCGCGACACGACGGCCGTGCAGCAGGCGGTGGCGCGCAAGGCGGCGCGCGAGCGGATCACCGTGGCCGAGTACGCGCGCCGCTTCGACGCGGCCAGCGGCCGGCAGCAGTCGGTGTGGCTGCTCCTCGCGCCGACGCTCGGCGCGCTGCTGGCGGTGCTCTACGCGCGGCGCCGGCGGCCGTTCGTGCAGCACCTCGTGTTCGCGATCCACTTCCTCGCGTTCATGCTGCTCTTCCTCGGGTGCTGGATGGGCGCGCTCTCGCTGCTGCTGCACGGCGTGGTGCGGGCGGCGCGCGCGCTGCCGGTGGAGCAGCGCTGGCTCTGGCCGCACGTCGAGACGTTCGTGCGCCTGGCGAACGACGACAACGTGATCGGCGTGCCGGCGCTGGCCGTCATCGCGGCGTACCTCTTCGTCGCGCTGCGGCGCGTCCATCCCGAGCCGTGGCGCTGGACGCTGGCGCGCACCGCGGTGCTGGCGTGGGTGCTGCCGCGCCTGTTCGACGGGTATCGGGACGTGCTGTTCGCGCTGACGTTCTACACGACGTGAGCTCGACGGCGGGCCGCGGGCTGCGGATCCGAACCGAGAACGGCTTTGACGGGATGACCACGAGGCTCCTCAAGGCGCGTGGAGTGTCGTGCACCGTGGAGCCTCCTCGTCATCCTGTCGTATGTCGGTCAGGGTCTCGCGCGCCAGGCACGGGTCGGCGAACACGGGACTACGGGTGCTCCGGATGAGACGGATCATGCGGATCGCTCCGCGGAGCGCACTGAGCGTCGCCGCCGCGGGGAGCGATCCGGAGCATCCGCTCGATCCGGAGCATCCGTAGCCCCCACGCGTAGTTCGTGTCAGGCACGGCGCGACGCAGGCCGCCGAGGGCACGGAGCCCGGGTTCCGCAGCCCGCAGCCCGCGCCGGTCCCCGTGCCGCCGCCCCGTTGCCGGTCGTCCTCCCCGGGTCGATACTTCGCGTCCCCCCGCCCCGCCCCGCCGCAGCACCCGTTCCGATGGCCACGCAGCCTCCCGCCACCACGATCGGCAAGTACCAGATCCTCGGCCTCGTGGGCGAGGGCGCCATGGGCGCCGTCTACCGTGCGCTGGATCCGGTGCTGCAGCGCCCCGTGGCCATCAAGGTCATGAGCGACGCCGTGGCGCGCGAGCAGGAGCTGCGCGAGCGCTTCCTCCGCGAGGCGCAGGCGGCCGGCTCGCTCCAGCACCCGAACGTCGTCACGATCTACGACTTCGGCGAGGTGGACGGGCACCTGTTCATCGCCATGGAGTTCCTCGACGGCGAGGACCTCGAGGCGCTGCTGGCGAAGCAGACCGCGCTCCCGCTCTCCACCAAGCTGGGGATCGCGGTCGACGTGCTGGGCGGGCTGTCGTACGCGCACAAGCGCGGCATCGTCCACCGCGACATCAAGCCCGCGAACATCCGCATCACCGACGACGAGCGCGCGAAGATCATGGACTTCGGCGTCGCGCACCTCACGTCGCAGAAGATGACGCGCACGGGGATGACGATGGGCACGCCGAACTACATGGCGCCCGAGCAGGTGACCGCGGGCCCCATCGGCGCGCACACCGACGTCTTCTCGCTCGGCGCGGTGCTCTACGAGCTGCTGACGCACCGCAAGCCGTTCGCGGCCGAGACGCTCCACGCGGTGCTGTACAAGATCGTGAGCGAGCCGACGCCGCCGCCCTCGACCTACGCGCCCGAGCTGCCGCCCGAGCTGGACGCCATCGTCGCGAAGTCGCTCGCCAAGGATCCGGCGGACCGCTACCAGACCGCGGCCGAGATGGCGAACGACCTCACCGAGCTGCGCGCCATCATGGGCACGCTCTCGGGCGCGCGGCAGGCGTCGGCGTCGATCTCGCTCAACGCGCGGCTGGCGACGGCCGTCCCCGGCGCCGCGGCGCCGCACGCCTCCGCCACGGGGCCGACGGTCGCGCCACCCGCGCCCACCACGGCCGGCGCCGGGCGCGGCGCGCTCGCGTTCACCGGCGCGCTCGGCGCGGTGGCGCTGGGCGTGGGCGTGTGGGCCTTCGCGTTCCGCGACCGCGGCGCGCCC
>CBHYLO010000403.1:0-4852 GCA_966128675.1 uncultured bacterium
TCGCCGGCCGCGCGCGTGTGGTGCAGCTGCCGCTTGCGCGCCCCTGGCCCGACCGGAACATTGCCCGAAGCCCCGGGTACGCCCGGCGGTTCTGCCCGCTATACCCCCTTCGATCCGAGATGGCGACGACCTCGAAGCTCCCGGCCGCCGCGGCCGCCCGCCGTGCCGCCCTGCTGGCCCTCGACCTGAAGGCCAACGACGTGATGCTCCTCGACCTGAAGGGCGTCACCGACATGACCGACTTCTTCGTGGTCGCCAGCGGCACCTCGGACACGCACGTGCGCGCGGTGGCCGAGCACGTGATCGCGGAGTTGAAGAAGGAGGGGGTGACGGTGCACCACGTCGAGGGGCTCACCCAGGGGCGGTGGGCGCTGCTCGACTTCGTGGACTTCGTGGTCCACGTGTTCCACCCCACCCTCCGCACGTTCTACCAGCTCGAGCGGCTGTGGAGCGACGCGAAGGAGGTCCCGCTCGACCAGACCGCCGGGGCAGGCGCTCCGGCATCCCAGGGGGCACCGTGACACTCGGGAACCGGGTCCGCGCCGCAGCCACGCGCACTGCCGCCCGGGTGGTGCGGCGCGCGGTGGCCTGCGCCACCGCCTGCGCCGCGCCGCTCGCCGCCGCCGCCCTGGCCAGCACGCTCACGAGCGTGCCGGCCGGGGCGCAGCTGTATTTCGGCCAGAACCTGGTCCAGTACGACCGCCTGAACTGGCGCGTGCTCGAGACCGAGCACTTCCTCCTCCACTACTACCCGGTGGAGAAGGAGGCCGCCTACGACGCCGCCCGCATGGCGGAGCGCTCGTACGCGCGCCTCTCGCGGCTGATGCAGCACCAGTTCCGCGAGAAGAAGCCGATCATCCTGTTCGCGAGCCGCGGCGACTTCGCGCAGAGCAACGTCTTCGGCGACCTGGGCGAGGGCACGGGCGGCGTCACCGACCCGCTCCGCCAGCGCATGGCGCAGCCGTTCACGGGCGACTACCGGTCGTTCGAGCACGTGCTGATGCACGAGATGGTGCACGCGTTCCAGTTCGACATCTTCTCGCGCGGCCGCGCGGGTGCGAACCTGCAGACGCTGGCGCAGGTCAACCCGCCGCTCTGGTACATGGAGGGCATGGCCGAGTTCTTCTCGCTCGGCTACGACCACCCGCAGACGGACGCGTGGGTGCGCGACGCGGCGATCAACGGGAATCTCCCGAGCATCAGGGAGATGACCGAGCGCCCCGACCAGTACTTCCCGTACCGCTACGGCTTCTCGCTCTGGCAGTACGTCGGCCAGCGCTGGGGCGACCAGGCGATCGGCGAGATCATGAACGCGGTGCCGAACCTCGGCATCGAGCGCGCGTTCAAGCGCGAGCTCGGCCTCTCCCTCGACGAGCTGTCGGACGAGTGGAAGGAGGCGATGCAGCTCAAGCACCTGCCGCGCATCGCGGAGCTGGACCGCGCGCGCAAGTTCGCGCAGCCGATGCTGACGCAGCGCCGCACCGGCGGCATCGCGGACCTCTACATCGCGCCCGCCCTCTCGCCCGACGGCAAGCAGATCGCGTTCATCTCGTACGGCAACTTCCTGCGGGGCGAGGTCTTCCCCGACCTGTACCTGGCCGACGCGCAGACGGGCAAGCGCATCAAGCGCCTGGTCAAGAGCACGACGAACGCGGACGTCGAGGAGCTGCGCCAGCTCTACTCGCAGTCGAGCTTCTCGCCGGACGGCCGCTACCTCGCCTACACGGCGCAGCGGCGCGGCAAGGACGTGCTGTACATCCTCGACGTCCGCAAGCGCGAGACGATCCGCCTCATCGACCTGCCGGGCATCGAGCAGGTGCTGAGCCCCAGCTGGTCGCCCGACGGGCGGCAGCTGGTGATCACCGGCAACGTCGGCGGCATCACGGACCTCTACCTGATCAACGCCGACGGCACGGGGCTCAGGCAGCTGACGAAGGACCGCTACGGCGACATGCAGCCGACGTGGTCGCCCGACGGCAAGACGATCGCCTTCGCCAGCGACCGCGACACGGACTTCGAGGTGCTGCGCCTGGGCCGCTGGAAGGTGTCGCTCTACGACCTCGCGGCGAACACGGTCACCGAGATCCCGGGCCAGGCGGGCCTGAACATCAACCCGCAGTGGGCGCCGGACGGGCGGTCGCTGATCTTCGTCTCCGACCGCACCGGCACCGCGAACCTGTTCCTGTACGACCTCGACGCGAAGGAGCACTACCAGCTCACGAACGTCGTCGGCGCGGTGAACTCGCAGACCGAGTTCTCGCCCGCCATCAGCTGGGCGCACCAGGCCGACCTGCTGGCGTTCGTGTACTACGAGAAGGGCACCAACAACGTCTGGTCGATCCGCAACCCGCGGCTGCTGAAGAAGCAGCCGTTCCGCGAGCGCGCCGCCACGCCGACGATCGCCGGCGGCGTGCCCGGTGCGCCCGGCGTCGCGGGCGCGCCGACGGTCGCGCAGGCGGCCGTGGCGGCCGCCGACACGACGCCGGAGAGCCGCTCGCTCTACCGCACGCCGGCGGCGACCTTCCGCCTGTCCGACGCGCTCCCCGCCGGCGTGGCCACGGGTGCCGCGGCGCCGGTGAGCGTCAGCGCGATGCTCGACAGCGCGGCGCTCTCGCTGCCCGACACGGCGCGCTTCAAGGACACGCGCTACAAGGCGGGCTTCCAGCCCGAGTACATCTCGCAGCCGCAGGTCGGCGTCGGCACCAACGCCAACTACGGCCAGCAGCTCTACGGCGGCACGACCATCGTGCTCGGCGACCTGCTGGGCAACCAGCAGCTGGCCATCAGCGCCGCGGTCAACGGCCAGATCTCCGACGCGCAGGTGTTCGTCGGCTACACGAACCTCGCGCGGCGGCTGCAGTACACGACGGGGATCTCGCAATTCCCCGTCTACTACTACAGCGGCCAGGGCAGCATCCAGGACGTGGGCGGCGGGCTGGCGGCGGTCGAGGACAACTTCGTCCGCCAGACGTGGCGCGACGCGTTCTGGCGCGCGCTCTACCCGTTCGACCGCTTCACGCGCATCGAGGCCGGCGCGCGGCTGACGAACATCACGAGCTCCACGCTCCCGATCAACACGATCTACGATCAGGGCGGGAACATCGTCGACATCGTGCGCGGCAACTCGCGGCGCATCGCGTCGGCGTCGATGGTCGCGCCGTCGTTCGCCTTCGTGCGCGACAACGCCCTCTTCGGCTACACGGCGCCGATCATGGGCTCGCGCCTGCGCTTCCAGGTCGAGCCGCAGCTGGGCACGTGGCGCTGGGTCGACTACCTGCTCGACTACCGGCGCTACGATCCGATCCTGTTCAACTTCCTGACGGTCTCCACGCGCGCCTTCGCCAGCATCACGGCCGGCCGCGACGAGTACCAGTGGAACAAGTACCTCGGCCGCCCCGACTTCATCCGCGGCTACAACCGCGAGAACTACGCGGAGGGCTGCGGCGCGCCCCCGCCGGGCACCGACCCGTCGGTGATCGAGAGCGCGTGCGGCGCCGCGCGCCTGTTCGGCAGCCGCCTGGCGATGTTCAACGCCGAGCTGCGCTTCCCGCTCGTGCGCCGCTTCGACCTGGGCGTGCTGCCGATCGCCCTGCCGCCGGTGGACGCGCTCGTCTTCTACGACGCGGGCGTGGCGTGGACCGGCAACGCGCCGCCGGGTGGCCAGTCGCAGACGGTCTCGCTCAAGCGCCCGGCCGAGTACAACCTGTTCACCCAGCGCTACCCGCTGCGCAGCTACGGCTACGGCATCCGCTTCAACCTGTTCGGCTTCGCGATCCTGCGCTGGGACTACGCCTGGCCGCTGGACTCGCCGAACCGGAAGCCGTTCGGGACCTGGTTCTTCGGGCCGAGCTTCTAACGGGCTCCGAAGTCGCACTCGGCGCCCGGGGCGCGGCGGGCACCGGCCTCGCGGGGCGACGTGTGCGCCGGGGGCCGGGGGCCGAGGATTTTGGGGAGCCGCGTCACGGTGTCGGGGTTCCCGTAACTCCCGCCGGCCCCTAGCTTTGTCGCGTGCGCCCGCCCGTCATCCTCCTGGCGGCGTCAGTGCTCGCCGCCTGCGGTCGCTCCGACCGTGCCCCCGCCTCCGAGCCCGGCGCCTCCACCGTAGCCTCCCGCGGGCCCGATCCCGTGCTGCTCCGCGTGCCGCGCAGCGGCGGGCGCGTGACGGCCGCGATCCTCCCGCGCCTCGACTCGGTCGTCTGGCGCTCCAGCGAGCCGGCGCCCGCGCTCGCCCGCGTCCTCGCCTTCGACGTCGAGAGCGGCATGCTGGCCGTGATCGACACCGCCGGCCGGCCGACGCGCATCGACCTGCGGCTGGGCACCGTCCGCACCGCGTCCAAGACTCCGCTGACGGCGCTCGCGGCCGGCCAGGGCGGCACCTTCTTCGGGCTCGCCGCCGACGGCAGCGTCACGCGCCTGACGCCCAGCGGCGACGCGTGGAAGCTCCCGCTCCGCGTCCCCGCCCAGGAGCTCTACCCGCAGCGCGACGGCAGCGTGCTGGCGGCCGGCGTGCGCGGCGGCACCGGCTACGTCTGGCGCCTGCGCCCGCCCACGACGCGCATCGGCGACTCGGCCACGGTCGCGGGCGGCGGTCGCGCGGTGCGCACCGGGTCCCCCGAGCGGGTCTACTTCGCGGCCGGGAAGGAGCTGCACGGCGTCCGCAGCCGCGACCTCGCCGCGGTGCCGCCCGTCACGCTGGACGGGCCCGTGCGCGCGATCGTCGCCACGCCCAGCGGCGACCGCATGTACGTCGCGCTCGAGGGGTCGGGCGAGCTGGCCGTCGTCGACCGCTTCCGCGACGCGGTCGCCCGCACCATCACGCTCCCCGGCGAGGTCCGCGAGCTGCGCATCGACG
>CBHYLO010000404.1:0-4848 GCA_966128675.1 uncultured bacterium
CGTTCGTCAGAAGCTCCACCGCCGGAAGATGTCGATGCCGCCCTGCGTCGGCGTCTGCTGGTACGAGCGCGTGGAGGTCCCGCGCTGGCAGGCCTGCTGCACCGAGCCCGGCTCGAGGCCGAGCTCCACGCTCACCGTCGGCGTCAGGCGGCGCTCGATCTTGAACCCGAGGCCGTTGGCGAACAGCGCGAGCGAGTTCGCCTCGGTGGGCGAGTTGAGGCCGCAGAGGCCCGTCGTGAACGTGTAGAACGTGCGGCGACCGAGCTGCCCGCCGAAGCCGAGGCGCGTGCGCGCCAGGATGCTGCTGCTGCTGCCGAGGAAGCCGCTCGCGTCACCGGCCGCGCCGCCGGTCTGCACCTGCACGACGTCGAACGGCCCGCCCTGCGTCAGCGCGCCCGAGAGCAGGCT
This sequence comes from uncultured bacterium, assembly GCA_966128675.1. Lineage (GTDB taxonomy): Bacteria > Gemmatimonadota > Gemmatimonadetes > Gemmatimonadales > Gemmatimonadaceae > Roseisolibacter. Next base: position 409 of record CBHYLO010000404.1, read on the forward strand.
GCCCGCGAGGCGCAGCGCGAGCGCGGCGCCCTGCTCGCTCCCCTGCGTCGTGCCGAGCACCGCGGACGCGGGCTCGCCGGTGACGAGGTAGCTGATCAGGTCCGTGTCGGGGATCGGCGGGTTGTCGGCGCTGGAGAGGCGCAGCGTCGGCTGGTTCAGCGTGCCGCCGATGTTGACCTGCACGCGCACGTCGGGGCGGTTCGTCCCGCTGCGCACCTGCCGCACCACGTGCACCGCGCGCACATCGAGCGTCGGGTTGAGGTCGGGCGTGCCGAAGAAACGCAGCGTCCCCGGCTCGACCTCGAAGATGGGCTGCGCGAAGCCGAGGTTGAGGCGGTACGTGCCGCGCGTGACGCCGAGCGCGCCGAGGAGCGCGAGCTGCGCCTGGTCGCGGCCCGCGCCGGCGAACGCGCCGCCGCGCGCGACCGCGCGCGTGACCGCGAGCGAGCCGCCGAGCTTGATGTTCGCCTCGGGGGAGCGCAGCCAGACGTCGTCGCCGACCTCCAGGCGCACGTCGTCGAGCGTGAGGTTCTCGACGAACGCGCTGGGCGCGGGGATCAGGCGGCGGTTCTGGCCGATGGTCGTGTCGACGACGTCGCGATACTCGTTGAGGTCGACGATGCGCTTGTCGATCAGCTCCGGGATGTAGACGCGCCCGCGCTCCGCGCGCACCGCGCCGCGCACGACGGCCGCGCGGTACGGGCCTGTCACGCTCACCGGCTCCGGCGTCGACAGCCAGAGCGTGGCGAGGCGCGGGCGGTCGATCGCGAGGAAGTTGCGCGCGGCGAGCCGCAGCCCGAAGGTCGGGTTGTCGACCGACGTCAGGCGCACGAAGCCCGTGAGCGCGAGCGTGTCGCCCGTGCCGCCGCTGCGCGCGAACACGCGGCGGACCGCGACGCTGTCGCCCTCCAGCGCGACGTCGGCGGCGAGCGCCTGCAGGCGGATGCCGGCCGGCTGCACCGTCGCCGCGCCGCCGTCCAGCCGCAGCGCGCCGAACAGGCGCGGGCGCTCCCACGTGCCGCCGAGGTCGAAGCCGATGCGCATGCGGCCCGAGACGTCGCGCAGCCCGGGCACCACCGCGCCGAACAGCGCGAGGTCCAGCGAGTCCGCGCGCACCACGCCGCGCAGCGTGTCGTCGGGGAGCCGGCGCGTGCCGGGCACCAGCGCGAGGTCGATCGGCAGCGCGGCGTTGGCGGTCAGCAGCTGAGAGCCGTCGCGGAACAGCCCGACGTTCGCGGTCAGCCGGCGCACCGCGTAGTCGCCGGTGGCGGCGATTCGCTCGACCTTCACGCCGGCCAGCGTGGCGTCGCGCGCGTCGGCGCGCAGCGTCACCAGCGGCAGCGCGCGCGTGCCCGCGAGCTGCGCGCCGAACGTCAGCCGCCCGTCGTACGACGCCGCGGGCGCCGTCGTGGCGGCGTCGGCGGGCGCGGTGCCGACGAGCCCCGCGACGCGCGCGAGGTCCGCGATCGGCACCGCGTCGAGCGCCAGCGCGCCGCTGACCGCGCCGGTGTCCTGCAGCTGCGCGCCGACGGCGATGCGCGCGCCCGCGCCGTCGCGCAGCACCAGCGAGTCGAGCGCGATGGCGTTGCCCGCGCGCCGCGTCGTCAGCCGCGCGGGCGCGGCCAGCCGGTACTCGCGGCCCTGCGCGACGGCCAGCCGCGCGCTGTCCACCAGCACCTCCGTGCTGTCGGCGGCGAGGCGCGTACGGCCGACCGCCTCGACCGCGGCGCCGGAGTCGCTGCCGGCGCGCACCGCCCACGTGCCCGAGCGCGGCGCGCCTCGCGCGTCCGCGCGCAGGGAGTCGGTCGCGAAGCGCCCCTCGGCGCGGGCGAGCGAGAGGCCGCCCACCAGCAGCGAGTCGCCCGACGCGGTGAGGCGGAGCGCCGCGGCGCGCAGCAGGTCGTGGCCCTCGAGGCGCGCGTCGACGAGCGCGGCGCGCGCGCGGCCGTAGGCGAGCGCCTCGCCCTCCAGCCGCGCCGTCAGCGACAGCCCAGGCGACGTGCTGGCCGTGTCGAGCGTGCCCGCGAGCACGCCCTGCAGCCGCAGCGTCCCCGAGAGCGAGTCGGCGCCCGACGGGTCGGCGCCCGTGCTGTTGGCGAGCAGCCAGCGCCGCAGCCCGCCCAGCGAGTCGGCGACGACGCGGACCTGCAGCGAGTCGGTGCGCGCGCCGGTGAGGCCGAGGCCACCGGCGGCGATCAGGCGCGCGGCGGTGCTCTCGACGTCGAGCGTGTCGACGCGCAGGCGGCCGTCCGCGAAGCCGAAGCGCGCCAGGCCGCCGTAGATGCGCGTCCCGTCGACCACGGAGCGGCCGAGCGTGAGCGCGAGCGATCCCGAGAGGTCGGCCGGCCCGCTGCCGACCGCGTTCACCGTGCCGTCGGCGGTGATGGAAGTCTCCGGCAGCTTCGGGTCGCCGAGCAGCGTGCGCAGGTCGAGCTGCGCGGCGCCGATCGCGCCGGTGGCGCCGTACGACGGCTCGAAGGCGTCGAGCGTGCCGTCGAAGCGGAGCGTGCCCGCGGGGCCGGTGAGCGACGTCGCGACGCGCAGCGCGTCCACCGTGCCCGTCGCCCGCAGCGGCCCCGAGACCAGCCCGCGCAGCGGCAGCGTCGGATACGAGCGCGCGAGCGCGTCGAGCGACAGCGGCTGCGCCTGCAGGTTCAGCGCGTACGTCATGAACTGCGTGCCCCACGTGACGCGGCCGTCGCCCGTGAAGCGCGACGGCGGCGCGGGCCCGTCGCGGTGCGTCAGGTCCGCGTCGCGGAAGCGCACGTCCAGCCACGACGAGTCGAGCGTCGCGCGCCCCGCCACCAGCCCGCCGATGCGCGGGAAGTTCGGGTTGAGGTACGTCAGCGTGCGCAGGTCCAGCTGCGCGACGTCCACGCGCAGCCCCTGGAACTTCGTGAACGCCGGGAAGAGGATGTCGAGCCCACCGCGCGCCGCGCCGCGCGTGACGGCGCCGGGCACGTTGCGGTCGGCGAAGGTGAAGCGCGCGTCGTCGACGACGAAGCGGTTCAGCGGGCCGCCGCGCGCCTTCACGGTGCCGGTGATCGTCCCCTGCCAGTCGTACGGGAACGGCTTGCCGTTCAGCGCGCGGATCAGGTCGAAGTCCACCGGCTCCGCGCGCAGGTCGAGGTCCTTCACGCCCAGCACCGGCCCGCCCACGGCGTACGTCATCGCGCCGCGCAGCCGGCTGCGCGTGGTGCGCACGTCCATGTCGTGCAGGCCGTAGTCGATGATGCGCAGGTTCCGCGGGTCGTTGCGGATGGTGAGCGTCATGCTCCCGCCGCCCGTGCGCGGCAGCGTGGGATAGACCCACGCCACGTCGCGCAGCGACACCGAGTCGCCGACGACGCGCACGTCGTAGCGCATGGGCAGGTCGCTGCCCCAGACGATCTTCGCCTTGCCGCTGCCCGTGGAGCCCGCGAGGTCCCAGTGCGGGATCTCCGCCCAGATCGAGTCGCCGAGCCAGCGCACGTCGCCGCGGACGTTGCGCCAGCGGAACGGCGGGTCGGTCTCGTCGACGTCGAGGCGCGCGACGGCGAAGCGGCGGCCCGCGGTGTCGGGATCGGCGAGGCGCGCGTAGCCCAGCGCCACGAAGCCGTTGGTCCACCGCCACGTGCGCGCGAAGTGCGGCCCGCGCCGGCGGATCTCGGCGTCGGGGCGCGTGAGGTTGCGCGCGATCGCGCTGTCGCGCTTCGCGCCGCGCAGCGAGTCGGCCGGATGCCAGGGCATCGTCAGCACGAACGCCCCGCCGCGCACCACCACGGAGTCGGCGACGATGTAGTCGCCGAAGCCGCGCCCCGTGCGCGGCGCGCGCGGCCCGCCCGGCGGGAAGACGCGCTTGTAGTTCCACATCCCGTCCTCGGCCTGCGACAGCCGGACGGTGGGGTTGTCCACCTCGACGCGGCGCAGCAGCACGCGGCGGTCGATCAGGTCGCGCACGTCGTAGGTGACGCGGATGCGCGACGCGGCGACGAACAGCGAGTCGTCCGGCCCGCGGATCACGACCGAGTCGACCGTGACGCCGCCGAGGAAGCTGCCGCTGATGCGCCCGACGTAGAGCGAGCCCTTCACGCGCGGCGCGAGCACCTCGACGATCGTGCGCCGCACCCAGTCCTGGCCCGTGCCGGTCTGCGTGACGCCGACGACCATGCCCACCGCCAGCACGCACAGGGCGAGCAGGGCGGCGGCGCTGGCGATGGCGACGGTGCGGCGGCGAGGCAACGGGCGCGGTACGGCGGAGGACGGGACGGCGGAGGACGGACCCGCCGACGACGATGACGCGTGGAGCGCGACGGCGGAGGCGGGGGCGCGCGGGGGAGCCGCGAAGGATACCGCCGCTCCGGATTCCCCGGGAGCGATGCGGTCGCGTCCGCTGCGTACCCCGGGGTGGGCAGCCCGGTCCGAGGGTTCCGCCCCACCCTCCCATGCCCCACCGTCCGA
>CBHYLO010000405.1:0-4847 GCA_966128675.1 uncultured bacterium
GCCGAGGGTGGACTCCTCCTCGCTCGTGGGATCGGGGGCGAAGAGGAGGCCGTGCGCCGCGGCCGCGCGCTTCACGTCGCCCAGCAGCGCGCCGGGCTGCACGCGCATCGTGCGCGCGGCCGGATCGAGGTCGAGCACGCGGTCCAGCGCGCGCAGCGACAGCACGATCCCGCGATCCGCGATCGAGCCGCCGACGTAGCTCGTCTGCGCGCCGGCGGCGGTGACGGGCGTGCGCGCCGCGTGCGCCTCGCGCAGCACCTCCATGACCTCCTCCGCGGACGCCGGGCGCGCGACGGCGTCGGGCACGAGGTGCAGCCCCGACGCGTCCTGCGCGAAGCCCGCGCGGATCGCGGGATCGGTGACGAGGGCCGCGCTCACGCGAATTCCACCATGCGGCTCACGCGCCGCGGAACTGCACGACCGACGCGCCCTGCACGTCGGGCAGCTCGCACAGCCGCTGCCGCACGCTCGCGTCCACGTGCCCGTCCACGGAGATCACGGCCAGCGCCTCGCCGCCCTGCGCCATGCGCGCCTGGTGGTACTCGGCGATGTTCACCTGCGCGTCGCCCAGCAGCGTGCCGACGCGCCCGATGACGCCCGGCACGTCGCGGTTGGTGAGGACGATGAGCGTCTGGCGCGGGTTCACGTCGACGTGGAAGGCGCCGATGCGCGTCAGCCGCGGCCCGCCGTCGGCGGGCGCGGTGCCGGCGACGGTGAGCTCCTGCATCGCGCCGCGCAGCGACACCTCGAGCGCGTTCGGCGGCAGCGTCCCGCTCTCGCCCGCGGTCAGCTCCAGCCCGCGCCCCTCGGCCAGCGCGCGCGCGTTGATGAGGTTCAGCCGGTCCGTCTCGATCACGCCCTCCACCGCGCCCAGCGCCGCGGCGCTCAGCAGCAGCTCGCGGCCGCCGGCGATCGCGGCGCCGCAGCGCACCGTGAGCCGCTGCACCGCGCGCACGCCCATGTCGGCGAGGATCGCGCGCGCGACGGCGGCCGCACGGCGCGCGACGAGCATCGCGGGCTGCAGCTCCTTCCACTCGCCGGCGACGGCGGCGACGTTCATCGAGCGCGACAGCTCGCCGCGCAGCAGCGCGTCGCGCACCGCCGCGCACACGTCCACCGCGACGTTGCGCTGCGCCTCCGCCGTGTTGGCGCCGATGTGCGGCGTCAGCACGACGTTGGGCGCCTGGCGCAGCGGATGGTCGGGCGACAGCGGCTCCTTCGCGTAGACGTCGAGCACCGCGCCCTTCAGGTGCCCGCTCTCCCGCGCGGCCTGCAGCGCGGCATCGCCGACGATGCCGCCGCGCGCCAGGTTGGCGACGATCGCGCCCGCGCGCAGGCGCGCCAGCTCGCGCCGGCCGATGAGCCCCGTCGTCTCGTCGGTGAGCGGCGTGTGGACGGTGAGGATGTCGGCGTCCTCCAGCAGCGCGTCGAGCGTGGGCGCGCGCCGCACGCGCAGCGCCGCGAAGCGCGCGTCGGCGACGTACGGGTCGAACGCGACGAGCTCCATCCCGAACGCGTGCGCGCGGGCGGCCACCTCGCCGCCGATCCGCCCCAGCCCGACGATGCCGAGCGTGCGGCCCTTGAGCTCCGCGCCCATGAGCGAGGCGCGGTCCCACTTCCCGTCGCGCATCGTCTCCCAGGCGCGCGGCAGCTGCCGCAGCAGCCCGAGCACGGTGCCGAAGAACAGCTCCGCGACGGCGATGGTGTTGCCGGCCGGTGCGTTGATGACCGCGACGCCGAGCTCCGTGGCGACGTCCATGGCGACGTTGTCGACGCCGACGCCGGCGCGCCCCACCACGCGCAGCCGCGGCGCGTGCCGCAGCAGCTCGGCCGAGATGCGCGTGGCGCTGCGGCCGATGATCGCGTCGTAGTCGCCGATGCGCTCCATCAGCGCCGGCACCGGGAGCGTCGGCACCTCGTCGACGCGGAGCGCGGGCTCGGCCTCGAGGAGCGCGATGCCGTCGCGGTCGATGTCGTCTGTCACCAGTACGCGAAAGGTCACGATCCGAAGGGGCGGAGGACGGGACGGCGGAAGACGATGACGCGGAGGACGGTGGGGCGTGAGACGGTGCGGCGGACCGCTCGCGCTCTCCGCCACAAGCTACAAGCACCCGGCGTGCATGTCGTCCGCTCCATCGTATCACGCCGTATCGTCTTCCGCAGTTCCGTCCTCCGCTCCTTCGGCCTCCGCTCGTGTCGCTGAGATCCTCCACTGCCCTCGCGGTCGCGCGAACGGTCCGCGCCGCCTTCGACGCCTGGTCGCAGGACTTCCGCTGGGCGACGCGCCGGGCGGGCGTCCGCTTCGCCGCGCGCGACTGGGGCGGGGCACAGGCCGACGCCGCGGCGCGGCTGGCGCTCTGGTACGGGTGGATCGACCAGGCGGCGGCCGAGGCGCGGCGGATGCTCGGGGCGGGGAAGGGGGACCGGGCGCTCTGGCGCGCGGTGCGCGACGCCTACGCGGCGGAGGTCGCGGGGCGGCCGGACCAGGACGTCGCCGAGTCCTTCTACAACTCGCTGGCGCGCCGCGGGCTGCCGACGGTAGGCCTGGACGCCGAGCTGCACTTCGTGCGCGGGGCGGCGGCCGGACCGACGGCCGGGGAGGTCGCGGCCGTCGCGCGCCGGCTGCCGGTCGAGGACGGGCCGGCGGCGGTGGCGGGGGCGATCCTCGCGCGCTGGGCCGGCCCCGCGCCGCTCGACGGGCCCGCGGGGCCCGGCTGGGCCGACCACGATCGAGACGTGCGCCGCCTGGCCGGCGCGCTCGAGGCGCGGTCGCGCGAGGTGCTCGGTGGCTGGCCCGACGCTGGCGAGATCGTGGCGGAGCCGTTCTTCCGGGGGCACGGGGCCTACCTCGTCGGCCGGCTGGCGCGCGGGGGCGTCGCCTGCCCGCTGATCGTCGCGCTGCGGCACCCGGTCGAGGGCGTGGTGGCCGACGCGGTCCTCTGCACGGAGGACGAGGCGTCGATCGTCTTCGGCTTCGCGTGGTCGTACTTCCACGTCGAGACCGACCGGCCGCGCGCCCTGGTCGCCTTCCTGACGTCGGTGCTGCCGCGCAAGCGCGTGGACGAGCTCTACACCGCGATCGGCTACCACCGCCACGCCAAGACGGAGCTGTTCCGGACGCTGCGCTCGCACCTGGCGCGGCGGCGCGCCCGCTTCGCCCGGGCGGAGGGCGTGCAGGGGCTGGTGATGGAGGTGTTCACGCTCCCGTCGCTGGACGTCGTCTTCAAGCTGATCCGCGATCGCTTCGGCGCGCCCAAGCGCACGACCCGCCGCGAGGTCATGGAGCGCTACCACTTCGTCTTCGTGCGCGACCGCGTGGGGCGGCTGGCCGACGCGCAGGAGTTCGAGGGGCTGGTCTTCCGGCGGCGCACCTTCCCGGAGCCACTGCTGGCCGAGCTGCTGGCGGCGGCGCCCAGCGTGCTGCGGGTGGAGGGGGAGGGCGCGCGGGAGCGGGTGCTCCTGCGGCACTGCTACACGGAGCGGCGGCTGATCCCGCTCGACGTGTACGTCCGGACCGCGCCGCCCGACGCGGCCGCGGCCGCGGCGCTCGACTACGGGCAGGCGATCCGCGAGCTGGCGCTGGCGGGGATCTTCGCGGGCGACCTGCTGCTGAAGAACTTCGGGGTCAGCCGCCACGGCCGCGTCATCTTCTACGACTACGACGAGCTGGCCGACCTGCAGGAGTGCCGCTTCCTGCCGCTGCCGGACGACGACGAGTGGGGCGGCGAGACGCCCGCGGTCGGCGAGCACGACGTCTTCCCGGAGGAGTTCGCGCGCTTCACGCTGCCGACCGGCCCGCTGCGCGACGCCTTCCTGTCGCGGCACGCCGACCTGCTGGACCCGGGGTGGTGGGAGGCGACGCAGGCGCGGCTGCGCGCGGGCGAGCTGGTCGAGACGCTGCCCTACCGGGAGGAGCGACGGCTCGGCCCCGGCGATCGCGCGCCCTGACCGACGCGGGGGACGTCGCGCGCCTCCGGCGGGGGACGCCCCGCGGGGGCCGGGCGGCCCGGGCGGCTCGGCGGCGTGGGAGACGGGACGTGCGACCTCCATCACGCCGCACGGTATGCAATCTGCCGGGCTTCGAGAGCGACCGGCCCGGACTCGGCGACCACTGGGGCGCCGTGCCGGCCGGAGCCGTCGAGTCATGGCGCAGTCTGAACCACCGGATGACCGCTTGCCCCGTGCGAGCGGCAGCCGCTTCCATCTAGAGCAGTCCGCGCACGATCGCGCGTCGTCGGCCGCCCGTCGCGAGCCGACGGCCCTGCCGGCCCGCGACGGTTTCGTCGACCGTCTGGTGCCGCGTCCCGTGGCCGCGGACGCGTCGGGCGACCGCGGGGCGGGCGCGCAGGTGCCGTTCGGCGATCCGGGGAGCGCGGGCCCGCCGTCGCCGTTCCGCGCCGGTCCGCCGTCCGGGGAGCCCGCGGCCCACAACGGCGCGCCGCCGGATCCCGAGCACGAGCGCGAGGTGGTGCGCCGCGTGTTCGACGAGCGCACGGGCGACGAGTGGCGGGTGTTCGAGCGCGACACGCGCCGCATCCCGGGGAGCCGCGGGGCCCGCTGCCTGTTCTTCGACGGCGAGGGGATCGTGCGCCGCGTCTGGCAGTATCCGGCCGACTGGCAGTCGCTCCCGGCCGCCGCGCTGCTCGCGCTGATGGACCGGCCGCCGTTCGGGGACCGGTAGGGGCGGCGGGCGGCGGGCGGCGGGCGGCGGGTGCTGCTCCGTGCCCTCGGCCACCGGTGTCGCCTCCGGCCTGCACGGACTGCTCGTGGGGACTACGGATGCTCCGGATCGAGCGGATGCGACGGATCGCTCCTCGTGACGGCGACGCCCCGTGCACCGAGAGGAG
>CBHYLO010000406.1:0-4836 GCA_966128675.1 uncultured bacterium
AGGGCTCCGTTGAAGCGCGAGAGCCCTCGCCGCCACACGGAGCCATCCGCACGTATCCCGCTCTCATCAGACTTCCTGCCCGCCAATGCCGTTGCCGTTCGGGACCGGCGCGCCGACGCCTCACTCGCCCGGCCGGCCGTCGCGCGGATGGAACCGCGCCGCGTCGCCCGAAGCGCGCGCCATGATCCGCAGCCGCTCGCTCGGCACGAAGCGCCCCATGCCGGCACGGGCGGCCAGCGTGTCGAGCGCGCGCACGATCGTGTCCGCGCCCAGCGCGTCGATCGTGCGGAACGGCCCGCCGCGGAACGGCGGATAGCCGATGCCGAACACCGCGCCCACGTCGCCGTCGCGCGGCGCGCGCAGCACGCCGTCCTCCAGGCAGCGCACCGCCTCGTCGAGCATCGGGTACACCGTGCGCTCCACGACGTCCGCGTCGCTCGGCCCCGCAGGCTGGCCGTCGGGCCCGCGCGGCGCGGGCGCGCGCGTCGCCGGCACGCCCGCGACGCCGTACACGCTCGCGTCCACGCCGCGCCGCTTGCCGTCCGCGTCGTACGCGTAGAAGCCCTGCTTCCCCTTCCGCCCCGTGCGCCCGCTCTCCAGCACGCGGCGCAGCGCGGGCGCGGGCGTCATGCGCGCGCCGAACGCCTCGCCCACCACCGCGCCCGCCTTCGCGGCGACGTCCAGCCCCACCTCGTCCATCAGCTGGAACGGCCCCACCGGGAAGCCCCAGCGCACCAGCGCCTGGTCGATCGCGTCGATCGCGACGCCCTCCTCCAGCAACCACCCGGCCTCGTTGAGGTACGGCGCGAGGATGCGGTTCACGTAGAAGCCCGGCCCGTCGCCGACGACGATCACCGTCTTCCCCAGCCGCTTGCCGTACGCCACCGCCGTCGCCACCGCCTCGGGCGCCGAGCGCGTGCCGGCGACGACTTCGAGCAGCGGCATCTTCTGCACGGGCGAGAAGAAGTGCATGCCGACAAGCTGCGTCGGATCCTCCAGGCCGTCCGCGAGCCGGCCGATCGGGATCGTGCTCGTGTTGGTCGCGAGCACCGCGCCCGGCGACAGGCGCTCCGCGGCGTTCAGCACGCGCCGCTTCACCGCGAGGTCCTCGAACACCGCCTCGATCACCAGGTCCGCGTGGCGGAAGCCGCTCTCGCCCGCCGTCGCGGTGACCAGCGCCTGCTGCTGCGCCAGCTCCAGGCGCGTCACGCGCTTCCGCTGCAGCGCCTCGCCGAGGATGCCGCGCACCGTGTCGAGCCCCTTCGCGACGCGCGCGTCGTCGGCGTCCCGGAGTCGCACCGGCGTGCCGTGGCGCGCCGCGACCGCCGCGATGCCCGCGCCCATGAAGCCCGCGCCCACCACGCCGAGGGCGCGCACCGGCCGCGCGCTCGCGCCGTCGCCGGCGCCGGTGTCCTTCTTGAGCGCGGTCGTCGCGAAGAAGAGGTAGACCAGCTCGCGCGACGCGTCGCCCACCGCCAGCTCGCCGAAGCGGCGCGCCTCCTCCTTGAGCCCCGCCTCCATGCCGCGCGCGAAGCCCTCGTGCACGACGTCCAGCGCCGCGAGCGGCGCCGGGAACTGCCCGCGCGTCTTCTGCATCACGGACTCGCGCGCCTTGCTGAACACCACCGTGCGGCCGAGCGGGTTGTCCTCGAGCACGATGCCGCGGAGCGCGCCGCCGGCGCCCTGACGGCGCGGCTTCTCGCTCGGCTTCCGCGTGCCGTCGGCCAGCTCGCGCGCGCGGCGCAGCGCGACCTCGCGCAGGATGGACGGATGCACGAGATCGTCCACGAGCCCGATCGCCAGCGCCTTGCGCGCGCGCACGCTGCGCCCGGTGAGGATCATGTCGAGCGCGAGCTGCAGCCCCACGCGGCGCGGCAGCCGCTGCGTGCCGCCCATCCCCGGGATGAGGCCGAGCTGCACCTCGGGGAGCGCGAACGTCGTCTTCGGGTGCTCGGTCGCCACGCGCCACGCGCACGCCAGCGCGACTTCGAGGCCGCCGCCCAGCGCGGCGCCGTGCACCGCGGCGACGACGGGCACGCGCCCGCGCTCGATGCGGTCGACCATCGCCTGTCCCTGCCGCGACAGCGCCTCCGCGTCGGCCGCGTCGCGCACCGCGAGGAACTGCTCGATGTCGGCGCCCGCGATCCACGTGTCCGGCTTGCCCGAGAGCAGCACCGCCGCCCGGATCGTGGGATCGCTCTCCAGCCGGTCGAGCAGCGCGCCGAACGCCCGCGCCGCGGGGGCGCCGAGCACGTTGACCGGCGCGTCGGGCAGGTCGAACGTCGCGACCGCGACGCCGTCGACGACCTCCAGCGACAGCGCGTCGTGCACGCGTTCGGTCGCGCGCTCGCTCGTTCGCGCGGCGCTCATGCGCGCTCCACGATCATGACGTGCCCCATCCCGCCGGCGGCGCACACGGAGAGCATGCCGAACTGCCCGCCGCGCCGCGCCAGCTCGCGGCACAGCGTCGTCAGCACGCGCGCGCCCGTCGCGCCGAACGGATGCCCGACCGCGATCGAGCCGCCCATCACGTTGATGCGGTCGCGGTCCAGCTCCCCCACCGGTTCGCGGAAGCCCGCGCGCTCCGCCCACGCGCGCGACTGCAGCGCCTGCAGGTTGCTCAGCACCTGCGCCGCGAACGCCTCGTGGATCTCGATCAGGTCGATGTCGCGCGCGGTGAGCCCCGCGCGCGCGAGCGCGACGGGCATCGCCAGCACGGGCCCCTGCAGCAGCTGCTCGCCCGGATCGAGCGCGGCGTACGCGTAGCTGCGAATGTAGGCGAGCGGTTCGTAGCCCAGCGCCTCCGCGCGGTCCTCGCGCATCAGCAGCACCGCGCTCGCGCCGTCGGTCAGGGGCGACGCGTTGCCCGCGGTCACCGAGCCGTACTTCCGGTCGAACACCGGCGGCAGGCTCGCGAGCTTCTCGAGCGACGTGTCCTCGCGCACGCCGTTGTCGCGGTCCATCACCTCGCCGCCCGGCAGGTAGAGCGGCATGATCTCCTCCAGCAGCCGCCCGTCGCGCGTGCCCTGCGCCGCCAGCCGGTGCGAGCGCAGCGCCCACGCGTCCTGGTCCTCGCGGCGGATGCCGTTCAGCTTCGCCATCTTCTCCGCGCTCTGCCCCATCGTCTCGCCGGTGGACGGCTCGGCGATCGCCGGCGTGATGGGCACGAGGTCCTTCGGGCGGATCGTCGCCAGCGTCCGCACGCGCCCGCCGATCGACTTCGCCTTGCTCGCGGCGACGAGGATGTCGCTCATGCGGCGCGAGTGCAGCACGGGCACCTGCGACAGCGACTCCGCGCCGCCCGCGATCGCGCAGTCGAGGTGGCCGAGGATGATCTGGTCGGCGGCGTCGGTGATCGCCTGGTTGGCGGAGGCGCACGCGCGGCTGACCGTGAAGCTCTGGATCCCCTTCGGCAGCTGCGGCAGCAGCGAGATCTCGCGCGCGATGTTCGGCTCCTGCACCGCCTGGATGACCGTGCCGTAGACGATCGCCTGCACCTCGCGCCCGTCGAGCTCCGTGCGCGCGAGCAGCTCGGCGACGCAGCGGCGCCCCAGTTCGGTCGCGCCGTGGCCGGCGAGCGTGCTGCCGGCGCGCGCGAACGGCGTGCGCAGCCCCGCGACGATGGCGACGCGGCGGCCGGGGGCGCCGTACGGCACGGGCTCGAGGAGGTTCGGGTCGGTCATGGGCGCAAACGTAGTGTCCCGCGGCGCGGTCGCCACCGGCGGCGCGTGCGCTTGCACACGTCGGGCCGAAGATCGCGCGCCTGCGCGCCGTGCGGCGGGCGGGGCTTCACGCCCCGGCTAGCTTGCGGCGTGCCGACCTCCGAGCGCCCCACGCGCGCCCAGCTGCTGCTGGCCTTCGCGATCGTCTACGTCGTCTGGGGCTCGACGTATCTCGCCATGCGCGTCGCCGTGCGGCACATGCCGCCGTTCCTCATGGGCGGCGTGCGCTTCGTCGTCGCGGGGCTCCTGCTCGCGGCGTGGGTGGCGTGGCGCGAGCGCCCCGCGTGGCCCACGCGGCGCACGTGGACGTGGGCCGCGCTCACCGGCGGGCTGCTGTTCGTCGGCGGCAACGGCGGCGTCGCGTGGGCGGGACGCACCGTGCCGTCCGGCGTCGTGGCGCTGCTGGCCGCGTCGCTCGCGATCTGGATGGTGCTGCTCGACTGGCTGCGCCCCGGCGGCCAGCGGCCCACCGCGCTCGTGCTCGCGGGCGCCGCGCTCGGCCTCGCGGGCGTGGGGATGCTGGTGGGGCCGTCGCGGCTGTCGGGCGGCGCCGGCGGCGTCGATCCGTGGGGGAGCGCGCTGGCGCTCGGCGGCTCGCTCACGTGGGCCGTCGGCTCGCTGCTCATGCGCCACCGGCACGCGCCCGCGTCGCCCTTCCTGGGCTCGGCGCTGCAGATGCTGTGCGGCGGCGCGATGCTGCTCGCGATCGCGGCGCTGCACGGTGACCTCGCGCCCGGCGCGCTGGCGTGGCTCACCGCCGGCGACGCGGGCACCCGGAGCGCGCTCGGCGCGCTCGGCTACCTGATCGTGTGCGGGTCGCTCATCGGCTTCACCGCCTACATCTGGCTGATGCGCCACGCCGCGCCGTCCAAGGTCGCGACGTACGCCTACGTGAACCCCGTCGTCGCGGTGCTGCTCGGCTGGGCGCTGGGCGGGGAGGCGATCGGCGCGCGCACGATCGCGGCGTCGGCGGTGATCGTGGCGGCGGTCGCGCTCATCACGGTCGGGCGCACGCGCGCGACGGCATAGGGCGCGTGTGACGCACGAACGACGGGGGCCGGCGCGCGCAGGGGGCCCGGCCCCGCCGGTCGGTGCCGGGGGGTAGTGAGGGCTC
>CBHYLO010000407.1:0-4836 GCA_966128675.1 uncultured bacterium
GGGCGCCGCGCCGCCGGGCGGGCGCGGCGACGGCGCCGGCGCGCCGGTCGGGGCGGGCGCGCGTCCGGCGCAGGCGCCCAGCGCGACCACGGTCAGGACGCGGAACGGGGAACGGGGCACGCGGGACCTGCCGGCGACGGATGGGGCGGAGACGGTCCCGCCCCGCGAGCCGGAGCGCGCGGGGCGGAACGTGGCGACCGGCCTGTAAGCCGGGTTCTGTCGGACGGCGCGAACGCCGCCCGGACGGTCATTTCTCTCGGCGCCCGGTCACCCGGGACGCTCCAGCAGCCTACCCGCGGCTTTGACGGGACGGGCCGTCCCTCGCCGCCTACTTGGCCTTGCTCCGACCGGGGTTTACCGTGCCGCCCCCGTTGCCGGGGGCGCGGTGGGCTCTTACCCGCCTGACGGGGCGCTCTCGCCCCCCGCCGGCCGCGGATCCTGCCGCGCACCCTTTCACCCTTGCCTGTGCCGCGGACGCTCGCGCGCCCGGGGCCATCGGCGGTGTGCTCTCTGTTGCACTGTCCGTCGCGCGCGGTGGAGTGCCGCACGCGCCCAGGCGTTACCTGGCGGTCTGCCCTGCGGAGCCCGGACTTTCCTCGGGTGGACGCGGTCGCCCGCGCCACTCGCGACCGTCCGGCCGGCCGCCACGTCCGAATCATACACCGGCCGCGTCGCCGCGGCACGCGGTGCCTCCGGCGGATGACGTCCGCGCACCGCCGGCCTCCTACCGTGCGTCCACGCGTCGGCGACGGCGCCGACACCGGGCCCGCGCAGGGAGGCGAGTGACGGACGATGGGGACCGAACACGACCACGGAGAGACGAGCGACGGCGGGGGCGGGGCTCCCGCAGCGGTGCGGCGGCGCGCCGGCTACCGGTCGCCGGTCGGCGCGCCGCTCACCTACCGGCCGCGCGGGCCGGTCCGATCGGCCACCGCCGGCGGCGAGGCCGCGCGGGCCGCACCGGTCGTGACGCTGCTGACGCCCGACGAGCGGCTGCGCGTGCAGGCGGTCGGGCTGGGCGCGTTCGAGGCGGTGCACCGCGACGCGATGGAGGAGGTCGTGCTCGAGCTCCGCGGACGGTCGTGCGCCGCGGTGGTGGTCTCGACGGCGCAGGTGGCGCGAAGCGGGCGCGCGGCTGCCGCGCGGGTGGGCGACGTCGTGCGCGGCTTCCCGCGCGTCCCGGTCGTCGCGCTGGTGGCCGACGCGGGGCCCGGCGTGCCGCAGGTGCTGCTGGCGCTCGGGCGCGCGGGGGTGCGCTGCCTGGTCGACGCGCGTCACGCGGACGGCTGGCGGTCGCTGCGCGACGTGCTCGGGAGCGACCCCGCGCGGCAGGTGGGGCAGGAGGCGCTGGCGCGGCTGGCGCCCGACCTGGAGGGGGCGTGCGAGGGATGCCAGCGCTTCTTCGGCGCGCTGTTCGAGGTGCCGCCGGAGCCGGTGACCGTGCAGATGCTGGCGGGGCGGCTGGGCGTCCGGCCGACGACGCTGATGAGCCGGTTCGCGCGGGCGGGGCTGCCCAGCCCGAAGCGCTACCTCGCCTACGCGCGGCTCGCGCGGGCGGCGCGCCTGCTCGAGAACCGGAGCGCGACGCTGGCCGCGGCGGCCGACCAGCTGGAGTACTCCAGCGCCCAGAGCTTCGGGCGGCACGTGCGCATGCTGCTGGGCATCGGCGCCGCGCAGTTCCGCCGGGAGTACGATGCTGAACGGATGCTGGCGCGATTCCGCGACGAGCTCGTGGCGCCGCACGCGGCGCGGCTCCGGCGCTTCGCCCCGCTCGGGCGCGTCTGACGAAGGGGGCCTCAGGCGCGGCGGCGGAACAGCCGGCCGATCGTGCGCCAGGCCGCGCGCACGAGGAGCGCGATCACGACCGTCGTCGCCAGGGCGATGGCGAGCGCGATCCACGGGTGCTGCCAGACCAGCAGGGCGACGGTCGCGACGAAGCCCGCTTCGGCGACATTGGCGACGCCGTTGGTGACCGGCTCCGGGCTGGCGTCGATGGCGACGCGGGCACCCAATTTGGTCGCCTGGGTGCCGAGTGCGAGCGTGCCGCCCAGGAGGCCGGCGGCGACGATGATGCCGGGATCGGCATTCCAGGCCGTGGCGACCGCGAGGGCCGCCCCCGCGAGGGGCCGCAGGGTGCTGTGCACCGCTTCCCAGGCCGACGCGACCCCCGGGACCAGGGTGGCGAGGAATTCAACCAGGTAGAGCGACGCCGCGAGGCCGATGACCCACCAGCTGGAGAGTCCCGCGAGCGAGGCCGGCAGGTTGTCGATCCAGTGCTGGCGTGCCGCGAAGCCCAGGAGGGCGACCGTGGCGTAGGTGCTGACGCCCGCGGCGGAGGCGAGCGCCATGGCCTGGGCCAGCAGGGTCGCGGACATGGGCGGGGAGGCGGGAAGGGGAGCGGCCGTCGTTCAGCGGGAGGCGGCGTGGCGCCAGCCGCGCAGGCTCACGTCCTGGGCGCGGGTCAGCAGACGATGGAGCACGGACAGCGCGAGCGCCACGTCAATCCCGCCGATGGCGGCCGTCTGGCGCACGACCGTCTCGATCTCGTCGCGCATGACGGCGTAGTCGCGGCGCAGGTGGACCTCCGCCCAGCCCATGCGGTAGCGCTGCTCGCCGTGGCGGAAGGCGATCTCCTCCTGGATCGCGCTGCCGTCGCGGAGCAGGTCGGCGTCGAGGCCGCCGCTGTGCTCCAGGGCGACGAGCGTCTGCGCCAGGTCGGCGACGAAGCTGAGGGCGTGGTCCTCGAGCTGGGCGCGCGCGAGCGCGGACGCCTGTGGCAGCGTCGGGTCGGCGCGGAGGCGCGCGGTGTAGCCTTCGAGGAGCGGTTCGAGGCGCTGGCGCAGGCGTGTCCCGACGGTGGCGAGCCCATGCGTGGCCTGTTCCGCGTCATCGGCCGCTCGCGCGGGTGCGGGCGCCGCCGCGCCGCGGGTGCGGGGCTGGCTGGCCGCCGACCGGGCCCGGGGGACGCGGGTGCGCCGCGGGGTCTCGTCGGAGGCGAGGGTCGGGGGATCCGGGAGGCGGGTCGGCAGCCAGATCGTGAAGTGCGCGCCCTGGCCCGCCTCGCTGCGGAGGGTGAGGTCGCCCCCCATCAATCGGGCGAGGCCGCGGCTGACCGCGAGGCCGAGCCCCGTGCCGCCGACCGTGCGGGTGCGGCTGCCGTCGCCCTGGACGAACGGCTCGAACACCGCCTGGTGCAGCGCCGCGGGGATCCCGACGCCCGTGTCGTGGACCTGGATCGTGACCCAGGGTCCCGGGCCGGCGCGCGGGCCGTCGTCGCCGGTGGGAACGTCGCTCGCGATCTCGACCGTGATCGTCCCGCCGGCCGGGGTGAACTTGACCGCGTTCGTGAGGAGGTTGACGAGGATCTGGCGGACGCGGTGCTCGTCGCCGACGAAGCGGGCGTCGGCCTCGGGGGGCGGCTCGACGACGCGGACGCCGCGGGCCGCCGCCTGCGAGGCGATGAGCGCCAGGGCGCCGCCGGTGAGCGGGCCCACCGTCCCCGGGAGTCGCTCGATCACCAGCCGGCCCGCTTCCAGGCGCGCGAGGTCCAGCACGTCGTCGACGAGGCCGAGGAGGTGGCGGCTGCTCGTGAGGACGCGCTCGAGGTAGCCGCGCTGGGCGTCCGTGACCGGCCCGGCGACGCCCAGCTCCAGCAGCTGGGCGTAGCCGGTGACCGCGTTGATGGGCGTGCGGAGCTCGTGGCTCATCGTCGCCAGGAAGTCGCTCTTGGCGCGCGCGGCCACCTCCGCGCTCGCGCGCGCCTGCTCCGCGCTGCGCCGTGCCTGGTCGGCCGCCTCGCGCGCCGCGCGCAGCTCGCCGGCGAGCCGCTCCGCCTCCTCGCGGGCGCGCCGCTCCGCGGCGAGGGCGCGGGCCGCCTCGTCGCCGGCCCGGAGGAGGGCGACGTCGCGCTGGAGGACGAGGAGGCCGTCGCCGACGGGGTAGGCGCTGACCTCGACGCGGCCGCTCTGGGGCGACGCGAAGCTCTCGACGTGCGCCGTGCGCTGCTCGCGCATGGCGCGGGCGAGGGTCTCGTGGAGGGCGCCGCCGGCGGCCTGCGGCAGCACCGACCAGAGCGAGCGGCCGACGACGGCCGCGGGGGTCGTGCGCCAGAGCTCCGCGGCGTGCCGGTTGACGTAGCGGAGGCGCCAGTCGCGGTCGACGACCCAGAGCGGGTCGGTCACCAGCTCGACCAGCGTCCCGAGGGCGCTGCCGCCGAGGGCGGCGGCCGGGGCCGGGGCGTCGGCGACCTCGGGGCGGCCGAGCGCCACCGTCACGTCGCCGCCGGCGGGGCCGGGGACGTGGCCCGTGATCGGCTCTGTCCACAGGGGCGAGCGGCGCTCGACGGCGCCGTCGCGCCGCTGGCGGCGGCGGGGGGGGCGCTCGCGCCGTACGACCGCCGGATACTCGCCGCCGCGCACCCCGGCGTCGCCGTTCGGCGCCTCGTCCGTCGGCGGGGCGACGGCGGGGCGCTGGTGCGGCGCGCTGGAGGTGCGGAGGGGCGGGGACATGCGGCGGCCGAAGTGCGAAACCCGTGCGCGCACGTCACATGGAAGTCGGCAGGGCGCCGCCGCGGGCGTTGCCGGCGTGCGCGCGCCGCGTCATTGATTGCCTGATCAGTGAGCGTCCCCCTACATTGACCGCGTGAGCAATGTCATCCGCCGGCCCGCGCCGGCCCGAGGCTAGCGCCCATGGGTGGGCGCAAGCTGCCCGAGGAGGAGCGCCGGGCCGCGATCCTGCGCGCCGCGTACGCGGTGGCCGCGCGCGAGGGGCTGGCGGGCGTGACCGCGCGCGCCGTGGCGGCCGAGGCCGGGGTGAGCAGCGGGCTCGTCTTCTTCC
>CBHYLO010000408.1:0-4834 GCA_966128675.1 uncultured bacterium
GATGGCCGGGGCCGCGGCTGCGGGCTCGGGGCGGGGCGGGATGCCGGCGCCCGGGACGTACCCGGCGGCCACGCGGTGCCCGTACGCCTCCTCGGCCTCCCGGATCAGCTTCTCGGCCTCGTCCTGCGCCATCTGGCCGCGCCGCACCATGAACTGCACGACGTCGCGCGCCGTCTCGACCACGAAGCCGGAGATCCCGGCCGCGGCGTGGATGAGGTCGCGCATCGCGCCCGACATCTTGCTGCCCGCTTCCAGGCTGATCTGGTGGGCACGGGCCGCCAGCTCGGCCGCCGTATCCCGCGGGTCCGCTCCGCGGTGCCCGAGCCCGCGCTTCGGAGGCGCCGGCGTGGGGGCGTCGGCCTTCGGCGTCTCTTCCGTGCTCTGCACCTGTTCCGCCATGATTCGCTGCTCCGGGAAGGGGCCGCGCACCCCCCTTTCAGATAGGGGAAACGTCGGGCCGGAAGGGCGCGCCGCGCTCCGGCTGCGCGAGAGGACGCGGTAAGTATATGATTTTGCGAGGCCTACGCAAGTTCGGTCGGGCCCGGCAGGGCCGCTCGCGACCGATCGCGAACCCTCGCGCCGCGCCGCCCGGGGCTGCCGTCCGATCGCCCGCGCGACGAACTTCCGGCCTCGTCGCGACCGCCGGCCGGTTCGCGGGCGGCAATCTAGCCAACAGTTCAACGGCATAATAGAGGCAGCATGCTCCTGTCCGGCATCCGCGTCCTCGACCTGAGCCGCGTGCTCGCGGGCCCGCTCTGCACCATGCTGCTGGGCGACCTGGGGGCCGACCTGCTCAAGGTCGAGCGGCCGGGGGAGGGCGACGAGACCCGCGCCTGGGGCCCGCCGTTCGACGAGCGTGGCGAGAGCGCCTACTACCTCAGCATCAACCGCAACAAGCTCGGCCTCGCCGCCGACCTGGACCGTCCCGAGGACCAGGCGCTCATCCGCTCGCTCGTCGCCGACGCCGATGTCGTCGTCGACAACTTCCGGCGCGGCGCGCTCGCCCGCCGCGGCCTCGACCCGGCGACGCTCCTGGCCGCGCACCCGCGGCTGGTGTGGTGCACCATCTCCGGCTTCGGCCCCGACAGCGACCGCCCGGGCTACGACTTCGTGGTGCAGGCGGAGCGGGGATGGATGTCGCTGAACGGCGACCCGGACGGTCCGCCCTTCCGGGCGCCCATCGCCGTCACCGACGTCCTCACCGGCAAGGACGCCGCGATCGCCGTCCTCGGCGCGCTGGTGGGGCGCGCGGCTCCCCGGGCGCCGCTGTCGGCGGTCGAGCGGCACGTCCAGGTCTCGCTCGCCGCGAGCGGGACCGCGGGGCTGGTCAACGTCGCCCAGAACGCGCTCGTCAGCGGCGCCGAGCCGCGGCGCTGGGGGAACGCCCACGCCAACCTGGCGCCCTACCAGCTGTTCGACGCCGCCGACCGCGCCCTCGTCGTGGCCGTTGGCAACGACGGGCAGTGGCGCGCCTGCGCGGCCGCGCTCGACATCCCCGAGCTGGGGCGCGACCCGCGCTTCGCCACCAACCCCGCCCGGCTGGCCAACCGCGACGCGCTCGTGGCCGCCATGGACGCGCGCCTCCGGACCAAGCCGGCGGCCGAGTGGCTGGCGCGGCTGGATGCGGTGGGGGTGCCCGCGGGCGTCGTGCAGACCGTGCTGGAGGCGTTGCGCGAGGTCGACGCCTCCCCCGTGACCGGCGTGGCGCCGAGCGTCCCGGGGAGCGTGCGGCTGCCCCCGCCGCGGTTGGACGAGCATGGCGCGCTCGTGCGTGCGCGTGGCTGGGCGGCCTTCGCCGGGCGCGACCCGGCGGCCTGACCGGGCGTCCAGTCGCCGACGATCCCGGAGCGGTTCGCGGGGTACCCGTCGGGAGGTCCGGGGGCCAGACGGCCGCCCGTCCGCGACCCCCGAACAGCGTTCGAAACGGCCCGTTACGCCCCCGGAACCCCGTCGTCCTTAAGGCGTGACCGTCGCAGCGATCCCGCTCTTGCCGGGGCTATCCGGTGCGCCGTGCGGAAGTTATGCTCACACCGTGCAGACCACGGTACAGGGCACGACGACCGATCCCGCGGACGCGGATCAGCAGATCATTGCGAGCGTGCTCGCGGGCGACCGCGACGCGTTCTCCGTCCTCATCCAGCGATACAGCGATCCGCTGTACCGTCACGCGTTGGGGATGACCGGCAGTCCGGACGTCGCGGAGGACATTCTCCAACAGTCGTTCATCAAGGCGTACCACCATCTCGCCGAGGTGCGCGGGCGTTTCGACGCCTGGCTGTTCCGAATCGTGGCGAATGGGTGCAAGGATTGGCTCAAGAACATCCGACGCACCCACGTCAGCTACGAGGAAGACGACCAGCCGTCCAACTACGCGACCCCCGACGAGGACCTCGACCGCTCCGAGCTGCGGCGCGACCTGGACCAGGCCCTGGCCCATCTCGCTCCCAGTCTCCGTGAGGCGTTCGTCATGAAGCACGTCGAGGGACGGTCGTACGAGGAGATGGCGGACCTGCTGGGGACCACCGTGGGAGCCCTGAAGATGCGCGTTCACCGAGCACGCGAGGCGCTCCAGGCACTGCTCGAGGAGAAATACGCCTGATGGTCGACAATCTGAATCCCGACGGCGGTCGTGGCCGGGCGCGCTCTCCCGAGCCGTCGTCGAATAACCATGGCGAGTCGCTCGCCGACCGCGAGGTCGCGCTGACCGGCGACGGGCACCCGGCGCTCGTGGTGCAGCAGTGGCTCGACGGCGAGACCAGCGAGGCCACCGCGCGCCGCACCAGCGGCCGCGAGGTCGAGCTGTGGAGCCGCATCACGGAGGAGACCGAGCGTCGCCGCCGCATGATGACGCCGGCTCCGGTCATGGAGCGTCTCATGGCCGCCATCCCGGCCAGCGCGCCGGCCGCTCCGCTGCCCTGGTACCAGCGCCCCGCGCCGTTCAGCACCGCCCTCGCGGTGGCTGGTGGCGCGGCGCTGCTGGCTGCCGGTACCGCGCTCGGCCTCATGCTGCGCTGATCGCCGACACTGCCAGGTATCGACGCGAAGGGCCGCGACCTTGAGAGGTCGCGCCCCTTCGTAGCGTCGAGCGGTGAGCGGCGAGCGTCGAGTCTGCGCCGCGCGGCGACGAGGATCCGTCTGCTCTCGTGGGACGCTCTCGCCGCTCGCCGCTACACGCTCAGATGTGGATCGCGCGCCCCATCACCGCCAGCGCCGCTTCCTTCACCGTCTCCGAGAGCGTCGGGTGCGAGTGCACCGTGATGCCGATGTCCTCGGACGACGCGCGGTACTCGAAGCCGAGCACGACCTCCTGGATCAGGTCGGAGACGTTGGCGCCCAGCATGTGGCACCCCAGCAGCTCGTCCGTCTCGGCGTCGGCGATGAACTTCACGAGGCCCGTCGTCTCGCCCATCGTGCGGGCGCGCCCGTTGGCGCTGAACGGGAACTTGCCGACCTTGTACTTGCGGCCCTCGGCCTTCACCTCGTGCTCCGCGAGGCCCACCGTCGCGACCTCGGGCCACGTGTAGACCACGGACGGCATCGAGCGGTAGTGCATCTCGACCGGCTTGCCGGCGATCACCTCGGCCGCCACGACGCCCTCCTCCTCCGCCTTGTGGGCGAGGAGCTTGCCGCCCACCATGTCGCCGATCGCGAACACGCTCGGGATCGAGGTGCGCATCTGGTGGTCGACCGCGACCTCGCCGCGCTGGCCGAGCTTCAGCCCGAGCGCCTGCGCGTCGACGCCGTGCAGCGCCGGCCGCCGGCCGACCGAGACGAGCACGTAGTCCGCCTCGAGCGTCTCCGACTGGCCGTCCTTGTCCACCGTGACGCGGACGACGTCGCCCTCGCGGCCGCCGCCGGTCACGCGCACGCCGGTCTTCAGCACGAGGCCCTGCTTCGTGAAGACCTTCGTCGCCTCCTTCACGATGTCCTCGTCGTTGCCGGGGAGGATCGTCGGCGCGAGCTCGACGACCGTCACCTGCGCGCCCAGCCGGCGCCACACGGAGCCGAGCTCCAGCCCGATCACGCCGCCGCCGATGACGATCAGGCGCTTCGGCACCTCGGGGATCTTCAGCGCGCCGACGTTCGAGAGCACGCGCTCCTCGTCGAACTTGAGGAACGGCAGCTCGATCGGCACGGAGCCCGTGGCGAGGATGACGTGCTTCGGCGCGAAGCGGGTGACCGCGCCGTCCTCCGCCTGCACCTCGACGACGTTGCCGCCGGCGCCCGCCTGCACGACGGTGCCGCGCCCCTTCGCCCAGGTGACCTTGTTCTTCTTGAACAGGAACTCGACGCCCTTCGTGTTCGCGCCCACGACGTCGTCCTTGCGCTTCATCATGCGCGCGAGGTCGAAGCCGACGCCCTCGTAGCGCACGCCGTGCTCCTCGGCGTGCAGGCGCGCGAACTCGTAGTGCTCCGACGACTGCAGCAGCGCCTTCGACGGGATGCAGCCGACGTTGACGCACGTGCCGCCGAGCGTCTTGTCCATCTCGACGCAGACGACCTGCAGCCCGAGCTGCGCGGCGCGGATGGCGGCGACGTAGCCGCCGGGGCCACCGCCGAGGACCAGCACGTCCGGCGTGGGAATGTTCGTGTCAGCCATGAGAGACGAGGGAGGATGCGCGTGCGTCGAGGGGGGAGCGCCCCCCGGACTCCCCCGCCACACCCGCCCCCCGCAGCCACACGCCCGTGATGACGGCCGCCTCGTCGGACCACACCAGCCGGCGGTCCTTGAGCGTGGCGACCCACGCGCCCATGCGCACCAGGCGGCTGGCCATCTTGAGCAGGCTCTCGCTCTCTCGCAGCTTGTCCTGCGACTCGCGCAGATCGGTGATGT
>CBHYLO010000409.1:0-4811 GCA_966128675.1 uncultured bacterium
GGCGCCGCCGCGCCGCTGCCGCCGCTGGCCGTCGCGGCCGACAGCGCGACGTCCACGACGCTCGCGCCGGGCGTCGTGCACCACCGGCTCTGGTTCGCGCGCGGCCCGCAGGCGGTGCACGTGCTCGACGTCGACCGCGCGGCGTGCTGGACGCTGGCGGCGCGCAAGGCGGGCGGCGCGGCGGTCGGCCGCGCGGGCACGCTGGCGCTCGTGCGCGGCCTCGCCGACTCCGGCGGCGTGGCGGTCGCGGGCGGCGTGAACGCGGACTTCTTCCTCTTCGCGCCGCCGGGCGTCCCGCAGGGCGCGCACGTGCAGGACGGGCGCGTGATCGCCGGCCCGGCCGCGCGTCCCGCGCTGGCGCTCGACTCCGCCGGCATGCCGTGGATGGGGATGCTCCGCACCACCGGCACCGTCGCGCTCCGCGACACGACGCTCGCACTCCACGGCTGGAACCGCGGCAGCCCGACCGGCGTCGCGGTGTTCGACGCGGCGTGGGGCGCGCGCACCGACAGCCTGCCCGATCGCGTGTTCGCGGTCGCGCGCCTCGTCCGGGGCGCCGGCGGCGCGCTGGCCGCCGTCGTCACCGCCGTCGACAGCGGCGCGCACGTCGCGATCCCGGCCGACGGGATCGTCCTCGCGGCGGGCGCGCGGGCGGCCGGCGCGCGCGCGCGGCTCGCGGCGCTGCGGCCCGGGCGCGACACCGTGCGCGTGACGCACGCGCTCGGCCCGGTGCTGCCGCGACAGGCGGTCGGCGGACTCCCGGTGCTGCTGCGCGGCGGCGCGATCGATCCGCAGGTCGACTCCGCGGGCAACGCGGGCTTCCGCGGCCCGAACCCGCGCACCGCGGTCGGCGTCGGCGCGAACGGCCGGCGCCTCTTCCTGGTCACGATCGACGGCCGGCAGGCGGGCTACAGCCTCGGCACCTCGCTGCGCGAGACGGCGGAGATCCTGCGCCTCCTCGGCGCCACCGAGGGCATCAACCTCGACGGCGGTGGCTCGACGACGATGGTCGTGCGCGACGTGGCGGGCGGCTTCCGCATCGCCAACCGTCCGTCGGACGCGGCGGGCGAGCGGCCGGTGGCGAACGCGCTCACGGTCGTGCGCGACGCGGCCTGCCGGGCGAGATGAAGGGCTGCGGGCTGCGGACTGCGGGTATGAACGATTGACTGCTCGAGACAGGATGACAGGATGACGAGGAGGCTCCGCGGTGCGCGTCGTCCCATGCGCCACACGGGGCCTCCGTGTCATCCTGTCATCCTGTCTTCCTGTTCTCGTCGTTCGGGTCCGGCGCGCGTCGATGCGGGCCACTCATCGGGCAGAGCAGGTCCGTCGCTGCGCTCGGGACGAACTCTGAACCGCGCGCCGAGGGGTCCCGGGTTCGAGATCCGCAGCCCGCAGCCCGCAGCGTTCTTCAGTTGTCGCCGTCCAGCAGCGCGCCCAGCCCGCCGAGCATCCCGCCCTCCTCGCGGCGCGAGCCGCCGGCGCGCGGCGACGCGGCGATGATGCGGTCCGCGAGGCGCGAGAACGGCATCGTCTGCAGGATCACGCGCCCCGGGCCGGTGAGGTTCACGAAGAACAGCCCCTCGCCGCCGAACAGCGCCGTCTTGATCCCCGGCACCATGCGGATGTCGTAGTCCACGCCCGGCTGCATCGCGACCAGGCAGCCCGTGTCCACGCGCAGCTGCTCGCCGGGCGCGAGGTCGATCGTCACCAGCGTGCCCGACGCGTGCAGGAACGCGAGCCCGTCGCCCTGCAGCTTCTGCAGGATGAAGCCCTCCCCGCCGAAGAAGCCCGCGCCGAACTTCTTGGTGAACGCCACCGAGACGTCGATGCCGCGCGCCGCGCAGAGGAACGAGTCCTTCTGCGAGATCACCGTCCCGCCCCACTGCGCGAGGTCGAGCGGCACGATGCGGCCCGGCGTCGGCGACGCGAACGCGACGTCCGTGCGCTGGCGGCCGTGGTTCGCGAACAGCGTCACGAAGAACGACTCGCCCGTCAGCAGGCGCTTGCCGCCCTGCAGCAGCTTGCCGAACAGCCCGCCCCCCTGCGCGTTGGGATCGAGCGTCGTCGCCATCTCGATCCCCTCGCGCATGTACATCATCGCGCCCGCCTCGGCCACCACGGCCTCGCCCGGGTCGAGCGTGATGACGACGGCCTGCAGGTCGTCGCCGAGGATGCGGTAGTCGATCTGGTCGGCCATTGGAGAGGCTCGGCTCTTCGTGAGGGACGTGGCGGCGCGCATCGACCTTACGCTGCGGCAGCAGGCCGAGCGCCGGGCGGGGATCTCTCCCGGCGCTCGGCGCTCGGCGCTCGCCAATTATGGCATCGAAGTCTGCGTCGTGGCACCACCCCCGACCGCGGGCGCGGCGGCGGGCTGCAGCTGGTCGCGCCCCTTCTGCAGGAACGGGATGCCGCTCCTCATCCAGTCCGGCGCCGGCTCGCCCTTCAGGTGGTGCGCGAAGAACTGCTGCATGCGGCGGTCGACGTCCAGCTGGTTCGCGCGCTTGCGCGGGTTGTGGCCGTCGCCGTTGTAGTTCAGCAGGTACGCCTCCTTCCCGAAGCGGCGCGCCGCGATGAACATCTCGATGCCCTGGTACCACGGCACGGCGCCGTCCGCGTCGTTGCTCATGATGAGCATCGGCGTCGTCACCTTGTCCATGTAGAACAGCGGCGAGTTCTCGATGTAGCGCAGCGGCGCGTCCCAGATCGACTTGCCGATGCGGCTCTGCCCGTGCTCGTACTGGCCGGCGCGCGAGTTGCCGCTCTCCCAGCGGATGCCGCCGTAGGCGCTCGTCATGTTCGCCACCGGCGCGCCCAGGAAAGCCGCCGCGAACAGCGGCGTCTGCGTGATCATGTACGCGCTCTGGTAGCCGCCCCAGCTCTGCCCGCCGATGCCGATGTGCTTCGCGTCCACGAAGCCGCGCCCGATCAGCGACTGCACGCCCGGCACGATCGACTGCATCGCGCTGCGGCCGGGGAAGCCGTCCGTGTACGCGATGTCCGGGAAGAACACGAGGTAGCCGTTCGACGCGTAGACCACCGGGTTGATGACGTTGCGCCCGGCCGG
This sequence comes from uncultured bacterium, assembly GCA_966128675.1. GTDB lineage: Bacteria > Gemmatimonadota > Gemmatimonadetes > Gemmatimonadales > Gemmatimonadaceae > Roseisolibacter. The sequence continues at coordinate 3,068 of CBHYLO010000409.1, forward strand.
CGTGTGGTACTGGTGCAGGTTGTCCGACAGCGACTCGTAGAAGTACACGACCATCGGGTACTGCTTCCTCGCGTCGAAGCTCTCCGGCTTGTAGAGGAGGCCCTGCAGCTGCTGGCCGTCGTCGCTGCGCCACGTCACCAGCTCGACGTTGCCCCACGCGTACTGCGCCTGCTGCGGGTTGGCGTCGGTGACCTTGGTCAGCTGGTCCAGGCGCGCGCCGACCCAGACGTCCGGCGATTCGGTGTACGTCTGCCGCGTCACCGCGTACACCTCGGCGTCACGCGCCTTCAGCGGCTGCCCGAAGCGGGCGTCGGCCATCACGATGCGCTCGGGCGCCGTGGCCGCGCCCAGGCGGTCGCGGTAGAAGCCCGCCGCCTTCGTCGAGTCGTGGAAGGCGCTCAGCAGCAGCGGCTGCGCCGGGTTGACGAAGCGGTCCTCGCGGTCGAGGTCCACGAGGCGGAACACGGTGCGCGAGCGCACGCCGGCCGAGTCGGTGACGACGCGCGCGGGACGCTTCCCTTCCGGATCGAGCTCCCACACGTCGTAGCGCGAGTTCACCAGCAGCGAGCGGTCGCCGTTCGTCCACCCCGCCACGCCCCACGGCGCCGGATCGCTCGGCGTGTCCCACGTCTCCTGGTCGAAGCGCACGTTCGCCAGCGCGCCCGTCAGGTCCGCAGTCTTGCCCGTGCGCAGGTCGAACGTCTTCCAGCGGCGGTCCTGGTAGTAGACCACGAAGTTGCCGCCCGGCGACAGCTGCGCCTGGAACGGCACCCGCGTCGCGACGGCGCGGCGCGTGCCGGTGCGCGGGTCGAGCACGTACACGTCCGAGCCGCCCTCGCCCCACATCTGCGAGATCGCGTACGGGACGCCGGTCACCGCGAGCGCGGCGCGCCCGTCGTCGCTCACCTGGATCTGCTGCAGCGTGTCGTTGCCGAGCCGCACCAGCTTCCCGCTGCCCAGCGTGTAGACCGCCGTGTAGGCGCGTCCGCGCTCGCGGTTGGCCTCCAGGCGCTGCTGCGGCTGCAGGCGCAGCTCGCGGTAGTGCCAGAGGTCGAGCACCGCCTTGTCGGCCAGCGAGTCGGCGGGGATCGAGTCGAGCGGCGCCGGCGCGAGGCCGAGCACGAGGGCCGAGCCGTCGCGCACGAACGACACGCCGCGCTCGCTCACGATCAGGCCGCGCTCCACGCCGGCGGGCGTGACGATCGCGCGCGCCGCCGGCGCGCGGCCGTCCAGTCGCGCGTGGAACAGCGCATACGTCGGCTTCGCGGCCGTGTACGCGTCGCGGTCGCTGACGAACGCCACCTGCCGCCCGCCGCGGTCGAAGGTCAGCGCGCGGTAGTTGCCGCGGCCGCTCGCCAGCGCGGTCTCGTCGCCCAGGCCCGCGGGCCCGAGCGTCCGCACCCACGCGCCGTCGCGCTCCGGGGTGCGCGACGACGTCGTGTACGCGAGCCAGCGGCCGCTGTCGGCGAACGCGTAGCTCACCACGTCGTCGATGCGCGTCTCCGCGCCGGTCGCGAGGTTGCGGACGACGAGCGTCGTGCCGTTCTCCTTGCGGCGCTCGCGGCGCGCGGCCGAATCGGCGGCGATGGGCCGCGGCGTGCCACACGGCGTCGCGGCGGCGGCGCCGGCCGGGCGCGCGCTCGAGTCGCGGGCGGCGTTGGCCGCGGCGGCCCGGCCCGCGCTGTCGGCCGGCTCCATCCGGTAGGCGATCCAGCCGCCGGACTCGCGCGGCCTCGGGGACGAG
>CBHYLO010000410.1:0-4797 GCA_966128675.1 uncultured bacterium
TGAGCGCCGGGCTCTCGTGCAGCGGCTGCCCCGACGCGTCGCACAGCGCCGCCGGGGCGGGGAGCGCATCGACCAGCGCGAGCAGCGCCGCGCCGTCCTGCGCGGCGCGCGCCGCCAGCGCGGCGACGGACGCGCGGAACGGCGGACGCAGGAGCGCGAGCAGCGCCGCCGAACGCCGGGGGACGCGCCGCGCCGTGGCCCGCGCCGTGGCGCGCGGCGTCGCGCGCGGCGGGTCGTCGAGCGGATCGAGCGTCGGCGCGCCGTCGGCGCCGAGCAGCGGCTGGAGGGCGCGACGGACCGCCGCCCGCCACGCGTCGCTGCCGTCGTAGGCGAGCGGAGCGGAGATCACGGCGAGCGCGTTCCCGAGCAGCGCGAGCTCACGTGACGAAAGCGTCAGCGGCATGGGCCATCCGCGACTGGAGGTGCCGCAACGTCGTGGTCGCCCGTCCGCCGCGCAAGCGACGAGCGGCGAGCGACGCCGGACATGGGACCGCGGTCCCATGCGCGGGCGACGGGCGTGCCCGACGATGCACTCGCCATCCGCCGGGTCCACCGCCCGCGCCGCCGCCCGATCGCCGGCGCCGGGCCCACGCATCCCACCATCGCCCTCGTCGAGGATTCCCCGATGCCCGTGAGGAACCACTCCACCGCGCTCGCCGCAGCGCTCGTGCTCGGTCTCGCCGCGTGCGCGGACCGCGCGGTCGCGCCGGATGCCGCGCTGGCGCCGAGCGAGCAGGCCGCGCGTTCCGCCGTGAAGTCGTGGGACGCCAACGCGACCGCGCAGTGGAACGAGATGGCGACCGCGCTGGCGGCGCGCCGCACGGTGAACGCGGTGCGCATGTACACGTACCTCTCGCTCGCCCAGCTGCGCGCGGCGGAGGCGGCGCAGGCGATCCGCCCGCACCCGCCGACCGCGGCGGCGATCGGCGCCGCGTCGGCGGCGGTGCTGGCTGCCAACTTCCCGCTGGATGTCGCCGAGATCGAGGCCGCGCTGGACGCGCAGGCCGAGGCCGAGCCGTGGCCCGGCGCGAAGCACGAGGACTTCGCGGTCGGTGAGCCGATCGGGCGCGCGGCGGCGGCGCGCGTGCTCGCGTACGCGCTGGGCGACCGCATCGGGCTCGCCGATCCGCTCCCGACCCGGCCGACGCCGACGGCGGGCTCCTGGGTGTGGTCGCCCGGCTCGCCGCTCGCGCGCGGCAACTACGGCGCGCGCCCGTTCTTCCTCGCGTCGGCCGACGAGTTCCGGCCGCCCCCGCCGCCGCCGTTCGGGTCGCCCGCGTTCCTCGCCGCGCTGGCCGAGGTGCGGCAGATCGCCGACACGCGCACGCCCGAGCAGCTGGCGATCGCGGTGTACTGGCACCTGAACCAGAGCCCGACCTCCGATGCCGCCATGAACGACCTGGCGGTCGAGCTCATTCGCGCGCACCGCCGCAGCGACGTGGAGTCGGCGCGCATCCTCTTCCTGATGAACGCCGCGGCGTTCGACGCGCTGATCGGCTGCTTCGACGCGAAGTACCACTACTGGTACATCCGCCCGTCGCAGGCGGACCCGGGGATCCAGACGGCCGTCGCCGTGCCGCCGCATCCGTCGTATCCGTCGGCCCACTCGTGCATCTCCGGCGGGTCGACCGGCGTGCTGGCGGCGGCGTTCCCCGGCGATCGCGCGCGCGTCACCGCCATCGCGGAGGAGGCGGGGATGTCGCGCGTGTACGCGGGCCTCCACTACCGGTTCGACTCACAGGCCGGGCTGACGCTCGGCCGCGCGGTGGCCGCGAAGGCGCTGGCGGCGAACCTCGACGCGGTGGCCGTGCGGTAGTCGCGCGCCAGCCGGCGCGCGCCGCGCAGGGAACGAGCGGCCGCTCGACGTCAGCCCGCCGGGACGTCGAGCGGCCGTTCGTAGAACCACGTCTCGCCGAACTCCACCGGCCGGTACGCCGCGATGCGCGCGAAGCCCAGGCTCGCGTACAGCCGCTGCGCGGCGTGCATGGTCGTCAGCGTGCCGAGTCGCAGGCGCACGTAGCCGCGCGCGGTCGCCTCGGCGATCGCGTGCTCGGTGAGCCGCCGCGCGACGCCGCGCCCGCGCGCCTCGGGGCGCACGTACATGCGCTTCAGCTCCGCGGTGTCGGGCGCGAGCTCGTGGAGCGCCACGCAGCCCAGCGCCTCGTCGCCGTGCGCGTCGTCCACGCGCCACGCCACCCAGAGCGCCGCGTACGGCGCCGGCAGCGCCGCCACGATCCGCTCCGCCGATGCGGCGTCGTGGGCGGTGGAGTGGGCCAGGATGTGCGCGCGGATCAGCGCGCGCGCGGCGGCCAGCGACGCGGGGTCGTCCGCGCTGCGGATCGCGATCATGCGTCCGGCGCGCGCAGGCGCGCGACGATGGCCGCGACGTGCAGCGCCGTCGTGTCGAGCGTGGGAAGGCCCGCGACGGTCTCCGCGCGCAGCAGCAGCGGCAGCTCCGTGCCGCCGAGGATCACGCCGTCGATCCCTGCCTCGTCGCGCAGGCGCTCGACGATCGCGACGATGCCGCGCGGCGTCTCGTCGCGGACGCCGCCCTGCAGCCGCCCGCCCCCGTCGCGCGGGTGCACCCCCGCGCGATCCGCCGCGTCGGGCGGCACGACGGCGACGCCGTGGCGCGCGCACACCTCCGGGTAGAACGGGCCCTCCATCGTGAAGCGCGTGCCGAGCAGCGCGAGGCGCGTGAGGCCGCGCGCGTGCGCCTCCCGCGCGCAGGTCTCGACGATGCTGAGCATCGGCACGGGCGCCGTCGCCGCCAGCTCGTCGAACACGAGGTGCGCGGTGTTGGCGGTCATCGCGACGAAGTCCACGCCCGCGCCGGCGAGCCGCTGCACCGACGCCCGCAGGTACGCGACGAACGCCGCGCGGTCGGTGGCGACCAGGCGCAGCCCGTGCTGCACGTCGAGGCTGTCGATGACGAGCGCCGGCGACGTGCCCGGCGCCTCGCGCGCCCACGCGTCGAGGATGCGGCGGTAGTAGTCGATCGTGGACTCGGGCCCGAGCCCGCCGACGAGGCCGAGGATCGTCATCGCGGCCCGCTCACCTGCGCACCGTCGCGCTGTACGTGAAGGGCTGCATCGCCTGCGCGAACACCGGCCGGCCCTCGTGGCGCGCGGGCGCGAAGCGCAGCCGCCCGACGACGCGGCACCCCTCGTCGGGAAAGGCGGGGACCGGGCCTTCCGGGAGCCACCGGGGCGGCTGCGCCGGCTCGCTCACCATCGCGGCGAGCGCGGGGTGCAGCGCGCCGCCGGTGTCGGGCGCGACGCAGAAGCCCGTGCGGAAGTCCGGGGCCGTGGCCTGCGCGCGAACGACGGCGGGCGCGAGGCCGAGGAGGAGGGCGGCGGCGAGGGCGGTCTTCACGGATCGTTCGACGGTGGCTGCACGCGGCTCGTCACGCGCTGCGCGCGCTGGATCCAGCGCCGCGGCGCGCGCGGCGCCAGGTCCAGCCAGAGCACGGCGATCACCGAGCCGAAGAGGATGCTGACGAACGCGTTGATCCCCCAGAACACCGGATCGGACGCGCGCCAGTGGCGTCGCGCGCCCTCGCCCGGGCCGAGGAGCAGCAGCAAGCCGCCGAGGTAGGCGGCGACGGTGAGCCAGCAGGTGAGCACGACGCCGGCGCGCCCCAGCCGTCGCAGCAGCGGGCGCGCGATCGCGAACGCGACGCCGCCCCCGAAGCCCGCGACGCCCGCCGCGACGAAGAGCCAGAGCACCTGCAGCACGACCTCGGGGCCGCGCGCGAGCGCGACGAGCAGCGCCACGACCAGCAGCAGCCCGCCCTTCGCGGCCGTGAGCGCGTAGACGATGAAGAGGCCGTAGAAGGGCGGCCGCGCCCACGCCGGCATGCCGTCGACGTTCGCGATCGCGCGTCCCATCCAGCCGGGCTGCGCGTCGTCGGGCGTGTCGGGCGCCGCGCGCGTGCGACGCCTCACAGCGCCTTCGCCATGCACACGCTCGTCGTCGACGACGCCGCGTACTCGCCGTACGGCGCGATCTCGGCGAAGCCCGCGCGGCGGTAGAGCGCGAGCGCCTCCTGCTGCCGCGTCCCCGTCTCGAGCACCAGCCGCGCGAGGCCGAGCGCGCGCGCCTCGTCCTCCAGCCGCGCGAGCAGCGCGCGCCCGACGCCGTGGCCGCGCGCCTCGGGCGCGACGTACATGCGCTTCAGCTCCCCCACGCGCGGGCCGAGCGCCGCGAGCAGCGCGGGATCGTGCAGCGTGCGCAGCGCGCCGCAGCCGACGGGACGGTCCGCGCGGCGCACGACGAGGAAGGCGCCGGCGCCGGGCGCCACCTCGTCGGGGTCGAGCCGGAAGTGCGTCGCGCCCGGCTCCGGGTAGCGCGCCGACAGCTCGGCGTTCAGCGCGGCGATGAGCGCGCCCGCGACGGGGCCCGTGATGGGCGCCGGCGCGATGTCGAGCGGCCCGTCGGCGTCGGGCACGTCGGGCACGTCGGGCCGCCTCAGGACGCGCGCACGCGCAGCAGCGCCCACAGCCCGGCGATCCCCACGACCGCGAGCAGGAGGGTCGCGCCGAGCACGACGGGCGCCGGCGTGCCACCGTGGTGCGTCATCTCGTGCAGCGCCGGCAGGTGCAGCCCGACCATGAACCAGGACAGCGCACAGGCGATGACCGTCGGTCGATACCAGCGGGCGGACATGGGACGCTCCGGGTGCGGGGGTGGTCAGCGGTCGAGCACAGGAAGGTACGCGCGCCAGGGCCCGACCGCGTCACGGTACTGCTTCGCCATCACGCGGGCCACCTGCGCCACGTGCCCCAGGTCGTGCGC
>CBHYLO010000411.1:0-4792 GCA_966128675.1 uncultured bacterium
TGCGCGGGGGGCGCCCCGCCGTCGCGGGCGTGCTGGGGGTTTCGGACGTGCGCAACCACGTCACCCCCCCCCCGTTGTGCGCGGCGGGCCCCGACGCGCGCCGCGGCGCGCAGCGTGCGGCGCACGGCCATGCGCACGGGCACTCGCATGCGCCCGCGCCGTCCGCGCCCGCGCCGCGTGGGCCCGCGCGCGCGCTGCCGGTGATGGACGCCGCGCCCGCGCGTCCCGCGACGCCCGCCGCGCCGACGCCCGTCGCCTATCCGCACCTCGGGAAGATCATCGCCGTCTCCAGCGGCAAGGGCGGCGTCGGCAAGTCGACCGTCGCGGTGAATCTCGCGGCGGCGCTCGCGAAGCAAGGCGCGCGCGTGGGCATCATGGACGCCGACATCTACGGCCCCAATCTCCCCCTGATGCTCGGGGTGAACGAGGCGCCGCCGGTGCGCGACAACATGATCCAGCCGCTGATGGCGTTCGGCGTGAAGGTCATGAGCATCGGCTTCCTGATCGAGCGGGACCAGCCCGCGATCTGGCGCGGCCCGATCGTGATGAAGGTCATCAACCAGTTCCTGAAGGACGTCGCCTGGGGCGAGCTCGATTACCTGCTGGTCGACATGCCGCCGGGCACCGGCGACGCGCAGCTCTCGCTCGTGCAGGCGACGCACGTGCACGGCGCGATCGTCGTCACGACGCCGCAGGCGGTCGCGGTGGGCGACGCGCTGCGCGGCGTGCGCATGTTCGAGCGCACCGGCGTGCCGGTGCTCGGCATCGTCGAGAACATGAGCTACCTCGAGAACCCCGAGACCGGGAAGCCGATCGCGGTGTTCGGCTCGGGCGGCGGGCAGCAGCTCGCCGACGAGGTGCAGGTGCCGCTGCTCGGCCAGGTGCCGCTCGATCCGCGCATCGTCGAGGGCGGGGACACGGGCCGCCCGATCGTCGTCGCCGCCCCGCAGACCGGCGCCGCGCGCGCCCTGACGGCGCTCGCCGAGCGCGTCGCGGAGCGCGTGGCGGAGCGGTATCCCCAGCCGGTCGGTCGCTGACGCGCCGCGTGCTCAGGCGGTCCGCTCGGCGCCCCGCGCACGGGGCGCCACACCGACCCACCCCGGCGTGAGCGCCGCGCGCGGAGCGCCGAACGCGCGGAGAGCGTCGTCGTGATCGGCCTCCCGATCGAGGAGCGCGACGGCGGCGTCGCCGTTGCGCCGACGGGCGAGCATCCCGCGCTCGTCCGCGATCCGCTGCCGCGCGTCATCTGGCGCGTGGCGGCGCCCGCGGTCGCGTCCAACCTGCTGATGACGGTGTTCCTGGCCGCCGACGCCTACGGGGTGGGCACGCGGCTCGGCGCCGCGTCGCTGGCGGCGGTGACCGCGTCGGTGTTCTGGGTGTGGATGGGGATCGCCGTGGCGGAGATGGTGAGCATCGGGCTCACCGCCGTCGCCGCGCGGCGCCACGGCGAGCGGCGCCCGCAGGACGCGGCGCGCGCGGCCGGCGACGCGCTGCTGCTGACGGTCGCGCTGGGCGTCGCCGCCGCGCTCGCGGGGCGCGCCGGCCTCTCGTGGATGTTCGGCGCGATGGGCACGCCCGCGGAGGTCACCGCGATCGGCCGCGAGTACCTGGGGCTGTACGTGCTCGCGGCGCCGGTGCTCTACGGCTACTTCGTCGTCGACGCGACGTTCCGCGCGTCGGGCGACACCCGCACGCCGTTCCTGATCCTCGCGGTGTCGGTGGTGCTCGCGCTCGCGCTGGATCCGCTGCTGATCCTCGGCCTCGGTGGCTTCCCGCGGCTCGGCATCGCGGGCGCTGCGCTGGCCACCGTCACCACGCGCAGCCTCGCGTTCGTCGTGGGGCTCGCGCTGCTCATGCGCCGCGGGATGCTGCGCGTCGGCGCGCCGCGCGCGCGCGTGATGGCGACCATCGCGCGCATCGGCCTGCCGACCGCGGCGACCGGCGTGCTGTTCAGCGTCGTCTACGTCGTCGTCGCGCGCACGGCGTCGGCGTTCGGCACGCCGGCGCTGGCGGCGCTGGGCCTCGGCTTCCGCGTCGAGAGCTGGCTGTACATGATCGGCGTCGGCTTCGGCGCCGCGGCCGCCGCGGTGGTGGGGCAGAACCTCGGCGCCGGCCTCGTCGCGCGGGCCGAGCGTGCCGGCTGGACGATGCTCGGCGCGGCGAGCGTGCCGGCGGTCGTGGCGTCGGCGGCCGCGCTCCTCGCGCCCGAGGCGCTGGCGGGCGTCTTCACGAGCGACGCGGCCGTCATCGCGACGACCGCGAGCTACCTGCGCGTGGCGGCCGTCTCGCAGCTCGTGGTGTGCGCCGAGGTGGTGCTCGAGGGCGCGCTCGGCGGCGCGGGCGCGACGGTCGCGCCGATGGTGGTCTCGACCACGCTCACCGCGGCACGCATCCCGCTGGCGACGTGGGCCGGCGCCCGCTTCGGCGTCGACGGGCTGTGGTGGGTCATCGCCGCCACGGCCACCGCGCGCGGGCTGGCGATGATGTTTCTCTGGCGCCTGGGGCGCTGGAAGCGCAACGTCGTCTGACCCGACCCCGCGACCCGCTCACGCGCTCACCGCACGCATGCGTCCCATCGTCACCCTGCTGACCGACTTCGGCACGGCCGACGGCTACGTCGCCGAGATGAAGGGCGTGCTGCTGACGCACGCGCCGGAGGCCACGCTCGTGGACGTGTCGCACGAGGTGCCCGCGCACGACGTCGAGAGCGCGCGGCTGGCGGTCGCGCGCTACTGGCGGCGCTTCCCGCGCGGCAGCGTGCACCTGGCGATCGTCGACCCGGGCGTCGGCAGCGCGCGCGCGGCGCTCGCGGTGGAGAGCGACGGACGCTTCCTCGTCGGCCCCGACAACGGCGTGCTGTCGCCCGCGCTGCTGGCGGCCGGCGCGCAGGTGGTGGCGCTGCCGCTCCCGCCGCGCGCGGCGCCGACCTTCCACGGGCGCGAACTCTTCGCGCCCGCGGCCGCGCGGCTGGCGACCGGCACGCCGCTCGACGCGCTTGGCGATCCGGTGGACGATCCGGTCGTGCGCCGCACGCCCGAGGCGCGCCGGCTCGCGGACGGCGGCATCGAGGGGAGCGTCATCGCCATCGACCGCTTCGGCAACGCGATCACCAACCTCGTCACGCTCGGCGGCGGCGCGATCGAGGTCGAGGGGCGCGCGCTGCCGCTGCAGCGCGTGTACGCGGACGTCGCGCCGGGATCGCCGCTGGCGCTCGTCGGCAGCAACGGGCTGGTCGAGATCGCGGTGCGCGACGGCAACGCGGCGGCGCGCCTTGGACTCGTGCGCGGCGCGCGCGTGGTGCTGCGGCCGGCGCCGCGGGCCTGAGCGACGCGTCCATCGCCGGCGCGCCGGACCCGAACCGCAACGGCAGCAAGGATGAAAGTCCGACAAGATCGGATAACGACGGATGGCTCCGCGTGGCGGCGAGGAATCTCGCACTTCACGCGGAGCCATCCGTCGTCCTCAGATCCTGTCCGATCCTATCCTTCCGAATGCTGTTGCCGTGCGGGTACGCGACTCGGGATCTTGCTCAATCCGCCCGCGGCGGGCGCGCGACGTAGGCGGGACTCGGCGCGCGTCCGGGGCCCGGTGCGGGGCGTTCCGTGCGCGGAGGGCGATCGGCCACCGGCACCGACGGCCGGTCGGCGGGCCCGCCGGTCGACAGGCGGCCGTCGTAGAGGTGGCCCGCGCGCGTCTTCGCGGCGCCCGTGCCCACGCGCAGCTCCGACGCCAGCTCGCCGCCGACCAGCAGCACCACCATCGACAGGTACATCCACGTCAGCAGCACGATCACCGCGCCGATGGTGCCGTACGTCTTGTTGTAGCTGCCGAAGTTCTGGACGTAGAGCCGGAAGCCGAGCGTGACGACGACCCACAGCGCCGTCGCGACGAGCGAGCCGACGAGCGCGTGGCGCTTGTGCTGTGGTGCCGCGGGCAGGAAGTAGTAGACGATCCAGCCGGTGGCGACGAGCAGCCCGAGCGCGAGCGCGTACTGCAGCGTCGTCCACACGATGCGGCCCACGCCGCCGATGCCGAGGCGGTCGGACAGCGCGTCGACGATGTTGCCGCCGGCGAGCATCGTCACGGTCGCGAACACGAACAGGAAGCCGACGCCGATCAGGCAGGCGATCGCGATCAGCTTCTTCTTCCACCACGGCCGCGGGTCGTTCGGCAGGTCGTAGGCGGTGTTGAGCGCGTCGGTCAGCGCGCTGAACACGTTCGAGCCCGACCAGATCGCGAGCAGGGCGCCGATCGAGATCAGCCCCGGCGCGTCGTCGGTGAAGACGACCGACTGCACGATGCCGGCGACGAGCGCGTACGCCTCCGCGGGCACGGCGCGCTGGAGCTGCTCCAGCAGGAAGGTGAACGTCTCGCGCTTGTCGCCGACGAGGCTCAGCAGCGGCGCGAGGAAGAGGAAGAACGGGAAGAGCGAGAAGAAGAAGTAGTACGCCGTCTGCGCCGCGAGGCCGAGGACGTTGTCGTCCAGCACCTCGCGCAGCGTCTTCTTCACGAGCGGTCCGACGCGATGGTTCGCGATCAGCATGGCGGGCGGCTCCGGTCTCGATGCATGGCGCCGGAGGGGGCAAGCCACAGGCCACCCACGGCCCTGCGCGGCCATCCCTCCGGCCCCCGCGGCGCCTCCGGACGAGACGACGGGCCGGCACCCGAAGGCGCCGGCCCGTGCGTGGGAGCCGTCGAGCGCGGTCCGCCTACTCGCGGCCGGGCGGGACCGGCGTGGGGCGCCGCGCCGCGACGATGCCGCCGATCGGCGTCGGGGTCTGCCAGACGGGGA